>NZ_CP080203.1:3000000-3196754 GCF_020424085.1 Mycetocola spongiae
AGTTTTTTTCGAGCCCCGGAATCCCGCGGAAAAATGGGGGTTCCAATCCGATCGGGGCGGCGCACCGAATACCGTTCATCAGCCGCACGTGGGTATCCCCACACAGCCGGCCCGGAAAGGTTGTTCCCATGCTTACCCTGGCGTTGATCGGATTGGTCGGTGGCCTCATCACCGGCATCTCCCCCTGTATCCTGCCCGTGCTTCCCGTGATCTTCTTCTCGGGGGGTGCGGAGAGTGCCCGCGTGCCCGGGGAAAAAGGTGCGGACGGGCAGCCCCTCCCCGCGGTGAAGCCCCCCTCGCGCTGGCGTCCCTATCAGGTGGTGGCCGGGCTGGTGGTGAGCTTCAGCATCTTCACGCTCCTCGGCTCGCTGCTACTGAGCGTGCTGGGCCTGCCGCAGGATGTGCTGCGCTGGGCGGCACTGATCGTGCTGGTCGCGATCGGCCTGGGCCTGATTTTTGAGCCCCTGCAGCACCTGCTGGAGCGTCCCTTCGCCCGCTTCCCGCAGCGCGCCATTAAGCCCGAGCGGCGCGGATTTGGCCTGGGCCTCGCGCTGGGTGCCGTTTATGTTCCGTGTGCCGGACCGATCCTCGCGGCGATCACCGTGGCGGGCTCCACGGGCACGATCGGGTGGGAGACCGTGGTGCTCACCGTGAGCTTCGCCCTGGGTACCTCGATCCCGCTGCTGTTTTTTGCCCTGGCCGGGCGCCGCGTCGCGGAGCGGGTCAAGGCGTTCCGCAGCCGGCAGAAGGGAATCCGCATCACCGGCGGAATCCTGATGGTGGCCCTCGCGATCGGGCTGGTCTTTAACGTGCCCCAGGCGCTGCAGCGACTCATCCCGGACTATACCGCCGGGCTGCAGGACGGCTTTAATAACTCCGAGCAGGTGTCCCAGGCCCTGGACCTGGGCGGGCTGGTCAACGATCAAAACCGCGACCTGGATAAGTGCAGCAATGGAGCAAGCGAGCTGGAGAGCTGCGGCACCGCCCCCGATCTGAAAAATATCGACCGCTGGTATAACACCGAGGGGGATCGGCCGATCGCGCTGGAGGAGCTGCGCGGCAAGGTGGTCCTGGTGGACTTCTGGGCCTATAGCTGCATTAACTGCCTGCGCTCGGTGCCGCATACCACCGCCTGGGCCGATACCTATCGAGATGCCGGCCTCGAGGTGATCGGCGTGCACTCCCCGGAATATGCGTTTGAGAAGGAGCCCGCCAACGTGCAGGCAGCCATCGCCGCGCAGAAAATCACCTATCCGGTGGCGCTGGATAATAATCTCTCCACCTGGACCAACTACCGCAACCGTTATTGGCCCGCCCACTATCTGATCGATGCCGAGGGCACCGTGCGGCATATCAAATTTGGTGAGGGCGGCTATGCCAATACCGAGAAGCTGATCCGCGAATTGCTCACCGCGGCGACCCCGGGGGTCACGCTTTCCGCCGCCACCGAGACCACGGATGCCACCCCCGAGCTGGGCTCCACCACCCCGGAGACCTATCTGGCCCCCACCAAAATGACAAATTTTGCGGGCTCGGAAACCTATGGCACGGGAGAGGGCACGTTTGCCTTCCCCGATTCGCAGCCCGCGGATACGTTCACCCTCGACGGCACCTGGGATCTCACCAGCCAGGCCATCGGCTCCGAAAACGGCCGGATCCGGCTGACCTATACGGCCTCCGAGATTCGGATGGTACTGGGCGGAGAGGGCGAGATCACGGTGAAAAACGGCTCCGATACCCGGACCATCCCCGTGAGCGGCGTTCCCAATTCCTATCAAATCTTCCGGGCCGATTCCTCGTCCACGGGGGAGCTCACGGTGACCGTCTCGGGGGGCGTTGATGCCTACTCCTTTACGTTTGGATAGGCCCGCGCGGCCCCGCCCGATTCCGGGCGGGGTGCGGGGTGCGGGGGAGTGGCGGTACACACCATCCCCAAATCTTTGCCAAACTAGCGTGATGTACGGTGCACACGGGGTCCCCGAGGACCCACCACCCGCGGGCCCCGCCCCCGCGGCGACCATCGCTGAACGCGCCGCTGCCCTGATGCTCCGCATCCGGGACGCGGATCGGGAGGCCTTTGCGGAACTCTACGACCTCTTTGCCCCCCGGGTACTGGGCCTGATCCGCCGGGTGTTGGTGGATCCGGCCCAGTCCGAGGAGATCGCCCAGGAGGTTTTCCTGGAGGTCTGGCAGCGGGCCGCGGGATTTGATCCCGATCGCGGCACGGTCACGGCCTGGCTGATGACCCTCGCGCATCGCCGGGCGGTGGACCGGGTGCGCGCCGCGCAATCCAGCCGCGAGCGCGATGAACGCATCGGAATCCGCGATATCCCGGTGGCCTTCGATAGCGTGGCGGAGAACGCCGAGATACGGGTGGAACACGAACGGGTAGCCCGGGCGCTCGAGAGGCTCGGCGAAAATCAACGCGAGGCCGTGATCCTCGCCTATTATGCGGGCTTCACCCAGACGGAAATAGCGGAGCGGCTCAAGATACCGCTCGGCACGGTGAAAACCCGGATTCGCGATGGCATGATCAAATTACGAGAACTCTTAGGACAGGAGGTGGCACGATGACTCCCACACGGGACACCCAGAACCCCGGCAGCGAGGATGCGGCCGCCTATGCCCTGCACGCCCTGGAGAGCGCGCGGGCCGCGCAGCTGCGCAATGAGCGCTCACGCGATGCCGATCTGGATCGCGAGATTGCCGAGTTTGAGGCCGTGGCCGCCGAGCTGGGCCTCGCGGCCGAACCCGTGCAGCCCTCGGCCGGGCTGCGCGCGAGCATCCTGGACCGCCTGGACTCCCTGCCCCAGCTCGGGGCGGAGGAGGCGCTCGCCGCGGAGACCGGAGCCGACTCCACCGCGCCGCGCGCAAGCACCCCGGCCGAGAGCCCCGCGGAAACCGATTCCGCCGCGGGCACCGTGACCCCGATCGGCGCTGCCCGTTCCCGGCGATCGCGCCCGGTCTGGATCATCGCCGGGGTGGCCGCCGGCGTGGGCCTGTTTTTTGGGGGCCTCACGCTCGGTCAGGGGCTCCTCGCCCCGCAGGCCCCTCCCGCCGCGATCACCGCGGAGGCGCGGCTGTCAGCGCTGCTCGCCGCGGATGATCTGGAGCGTGTGGTCACACCGGTGGACGGCGGCGGCACCGCCACCGTGGTCTGGTCGGCCCGGCACACGGGCGCGGCGATTGCCGTCAGCGATCTGCCCGCGCTGCCCGCCGATCGGGTCCTGGAACTCTGGCTGATCGATGGCAACGGGGCAACCCCCGCCGGAACCTTCGGCCCCGAGGCCGAGGGCGTCACCTGGGCCCTGCTGGAGGGCACGCTTGCGCCCGGGGATACCATCGGCGTCACCGTGGAACCCCGGGGCGGCTCGCAGACCCCCACCACCGATCCGATCGTGGTGGTCCCCACCTAAACCGGAACCGGCGGTATCCGGGCGGGACGGGACCCCCACGGGGTGTCCCGTCCCGCCCGGGCGTTAACCGGCGTGAAACTCGGGGTGCAGGGCCAGCAGCAGGATTCCGGTCCAGTGGCACAGGAACGCCAGGACCGTGCAGACATGGAAGATCTCATGGAATCCAAAATGGCCCGGGAACGGATTGGGCTTTTTCATGCCATAGACAACCGCGCCGGCCGAGTACAGCAATCCTCCGATGACCACGAGCAGCATCGTGGCGGCGTTGGCCCGCACAATATCGCCCAGATACATCACGGCCGCCCAGCCCAGCGCCAGATAAAGAATCACATAGAGCCAGCGCGGGGCGCCGATCCAAAACACCCGGAAGGCGATCCCCAGCAGCGCACCGGTCCAGACGATGACCAGCAGCAGCGTGCCCTTCGCGGGCGGCAGGGCCAGCACCGCGATCGGCGTATACGTGCCGGCAATCAGCAGAAAAATATTGGCATGATCGATGCGTTTAAAGATCATCTTCACGCGCGGTGTCCAATTGATGCGGTGATAGAGCGCGGAATTGCCAAAGAGCAGCAGCGAGGTGAGCATAAATACCGCGCTACTCCACTTGGCCGGGCCGCCCTGCGCGAGCGCGATCAGCACGATTCCCGCGGCGATAGACACCGGGAATGTTCCGGCATGGATCCATCCGCGCCAGGTGGGTTTGACCTCCTCCGGGGCAATTTTCCCGGCCTCCACCAGCGGCAGCTTGGGAAGGTTTACGCCCTCGTCGGGGATTTCACCGTGTGCGCGGCCGCGAGCCGCCGACCCATTCTTGCCTACCATGCCCCCAGCCTAGCGATCGAATACAGGAACATCAGGAAAAGTGAGCTAGCGTAACGTTGTGACGAATAGCAAGACGCGGCCGGGCAGAGAACTCCTCTATGCGCTGTACCAAAAAAAGATCCGCCGGAACCTGAACCCGGAGACGCTGCCGCGGCATGTGGCCATGATCATCGATGGAAACCGGCGCTGGGCCAAGCAGCTCGGTTTTGATACCCCCGCACACGGTCACCGCGCCGGGGCCGCCAAGATGCGTGAGTTTTTGGAATGGTGCGATGACCTCGGCATCAAAACCGTCACCCTCTATCTGCTCTCCAGCGATAACCTCGTGCAGCGCGAATCCGAGGAACTCGGCGATCTGATCGAGATCATCGCGGATCTCGCCGAGGAACTCTCGCACTATCGCGACTGGGCCGTGCAACACGTCGGGGCCACCAAGGGCCTGCCGCCCGAGCTGATCGCCGCGCTGCGCGGGGCCGAGGAACGCACCCGGGACAATCCCGGCCTGCATATTAACCTTGCCGTGGGCTATGGCGGACGCACCGAAATCGTGGACGCGATGCGCTCGATCGTGAGCGATTATGAGGGCACCAACGGCGGGACCATCGCGGGTCTTGCGGAGCTCCTAACCCCCGACCTGATCGGCGAGCACCTCTATACCGGGGGGCAGCCCGATCCCGATTTAGTGATCCGTACCTCTGGCGAACAACGCCTCAGTGACTTTATGCTGTGGCAAAGCGCGCATAGCGAGTTTTATTTTGTCGAGGCCCTCGGGCCCGATCTGCGCGAGGTTGATTTCCTACGGGCGCTGCGAGATTTTTCCCGCCGCAACCGCCGCTACGGAGGCTAAAGATTTATGAGCGGTATCAAAAAATTTATTGCCGGATTTGCCGATCAGGAGGCCGGCTATCTGGACTATGCCCGGATGGGGCCGCTCAGCGTCGCGGTGCGCGAGGATATTCGGGTGCATACCGAGGCCCTCGGCCGCGGCCGGTTCGGAACGATGCCGTTCCTCGCCGAGGAGGGCCCGCGGTTTCAATCGGCGGTGAGCGCGCTTACCGGTTTTGCCCCCGAGCAGGTGGTGGCCCAGCCCAATACCGGAACGGCGCTGATGCAGGCGATGTTTGGGCTCTCCGGCGGGCTCCTGGTGAGCGCCCAGGACTTCCCGAGTGTTCCCCTCGCCGCGGCACGCTCGCATGAGCACGTGGGGCGACTCACCCCGCACTGGCTGAAGACCGAGGATGGCCGCGTCACCCCCGAGGCGGTGCGCGCACAGCTGAGCGTGGATATTGATGCGGTGGTGGTGAGCCTCGTGGACTATCGCACGGGATTTGTCGCGGACCTCGCGGGTATCCGCGATGTGATCGGCGATCGCCTGCTGATCGTGGACGCAATCCAGGGCTTTGGCGTGGTTGATGCCGATTATGCGGCGGCCGATGTGCTCGCCGCGGGCGGCCATAAATGGGCGCGGGCCGGCTGGGGCACGGGCTTTTTGGCGCTGTCGGATCTGGCACTGGATTTGATGACGCCGGTGATCAGCGGGTTCATGGGGACCGGCGACGTGGAGCCCTGGGGGCGCGTGGTCGAGCCGGGCCCGGGAGCCTCGGCCTATGCGGTCTCCAATCCGGATCGGCTGGCTCAGTCGCGCTTTGCCGCGTCGCTCGAGGAGACGGCCGCGGCGGGAGTCTCCTCCATAGCGGCCGTGATTAGCGATCTGGCGGGCGAAATCATCGAGATGGCCTCCGAGTACAACCTGCCCGTGGTGAGCCCGCGAGAGGCCCATAGGAGGGCGGGCATCGTGGTGCTGGAGCCCGAGGGAGACGACGCCGGGCTGCTGGCCGCCGCGCTTCATAATGCCGGGATCACGGCGACGCTGCGCGAGGGGCGCACCCGCCTCTCCGTGCACGCCGGTACCGACCGCGAAACCCTGCGCATGCTGCGCGAGGCGATGGCCTCGCTGTGCGGTGCGCGACCGCAGATTCAGGATCTCGCGGGACCCTAAACCGTCCCGCCACCGGATGCCGTTATTCGATGAGAGAAACAGGGGATAAACCGATGATCACCATTGCCGTGACCGGATATGCCGAGAGCGCGCTGCCCGCCACCCGCGGAACCGTGCGTGCCCGCGTGGAGTGCGAGGGAGCCTCACGCGCCGAGGTGGTGGCCGAGGCCGCGCGGATTCATCGCGAGCTGAGTGTGCGCGCGGCGGAGCTGGCCGCGGCCGGGGCCACCACGCGCTGGAACGCCGATAGCGTGAGCATCGGCACCACCCCCACCTGGGGTCCCGACGGGGTACGCGGGGCCGATGCCCAGCGCGCGAGCTCGGCATTTATGCTGAGATTTTCCGATTTTGGGGCGCTACAGGAGTGGGTGGATTTCCTCGGGGCCGAGGCCGCGGTGCGGATCGAATCGCTCACCTGGGATGTCTCGGAGCGCGCACTCGCGGAGGCCACCGAGCTGATGCGGGCGCGGGCGGTCACCGATGCGGTGGCGCGGGCCGGGGTCTATGCGGGTGCTGCGGGGGCGGGAACCCCCGCACTCACCGCGATCTACGAACCGGGGCTGCGCACCGCTGCGCCGGCGGGCCCGGGCGGGGCGATGATGGCGAAGTCGATGATGATGTCGGCGGATGCCGCGGGTGGGGGATCCTTTGATCTGACGCCGCGGGAGATTCAGGTTTCCGCGGAGGTCACGGCCGACTTCGTGGCCTAGGGGCGGGCTCGGCGGGAGCCGAGAACCCGGGTCTCGCGTGGGGCCGGGGGAGTGGGGACGGGGCGATCTCGGGGTGATTCTTGTGCCCCGGGCGCGGACCTGCGGGGCTGATGAATCCGGGGCTGATGAATCCGGCACGGAGGCGGTAAAGGGATCGCTATCCCCAGCCCGGAAGTGGCGCGATGGTTGTGCACAGCCCGCAGTTTTTTCCGCGCGGGCGCGCCGCCGGTTTTTAGCCTGGAGGCATGATTAATTCACTCCAGCAGGCGGCGCAACGGGTCCTCCTCGGGGCCCGCGAGCCCGTGTTCCCGGGGGCGGGGCCCGTCCCCGAGATTTTTCCACGGGGCGAGTATCCGGAGGGTGCGTAGTGCCCGGGGGCGCGGAGCTCTCGGGCCTCGCCGGGGTTTCCGCGGGACCCGAGTTTTGTGGGCCGATATCCGGCGGGCCGGTATGTGGCGGCACACTATTCGACGGCATCATATTCGGAGGGCCGATATGTGAAGGGGCGGTGACGCTCCTGATCTCGGTGCTTTCTGGGTCGCTGTTCTCCGGCTCGGTGTTCTCTGGCTCGGTGTTCTCCGGCTCAATGTACTCCGGGGCGGAGTTCTCCGGTCCAGCGCTTTTTGGGCCAGCGCTCTCCGGGGAAGTGTTCTCTGGGTCAGTGTTCTCTGGGCCTGCGCTTTCGGGGTCAGTGTTCTCGGGGGCATGGCCGATGCTTCCGCCGGGCCTGTGGCCCGCGCTGGCCTGGGTTGCCGTCGTCACGGGCCCGCTCATAGCCTGTGACCTGCGCCAGCGCCGCCTCCCCAATCTCCTGTTACTCCCCGGCCTGGCTCTAATGCTTATGGGCCTCCTGCTCCACGGCTTAGGGGTGGCCCCGAGGTCCGGGGCCTTGGGTTCCGGCCCGACCGGTGCGTGCCCCGCGGATGCGGCTCTGTTTCACCTAGCGGCTCCCCAACAACGGGCTCCCCAACAAGGGGTCCCTCAACAAGTGGCTCCCCAACAAGGGGTCCCTCAACAAGTGGCTCCCCACTTGGCGGAGCCACCACCCGTGGCACCAAAACCGGTGGTGCCCCAACTCGCGGCGCTCCAACCGTCGGTGCCAGAATTCGCGGCACTACACCCGGCTGTGCCATTACACCCGGCTGTGCCACCGCACGCGGCGCAGGACTCGGCCCCGCCCGGCCTATTCTCAACCGCGATGGGCGGCGCAGGACTCTCCAACTCACGCACCGACCCGCACGGTCTGGGCGCACGGGGTCGGGGTTTCCCGATTCCGGGAATTCCGCGTTCAGGTACGGCGAATACAGGTGTGGCGAATATAGGTGTGGCGGGTGCGGTTCCGCCGGGAGCGTGCCCAGCAGGTGAGTATCTGGTGGGTGGGGGACCCGCCTCCCCGGGGGAGCCGCCGCCCGGACTCCTGCCTGCCCGGGCCGAGCCGCTCACGAACATCCTGATCTGCGCGCTAATCATTGCCGCGGCGGTCCTGGCGGCGCTCCGCGGAGCCTGGGGCATGGGGGACGCCAAGCTCCTGGCGCTCCTACTTCCCCTTCTCGCCTGCCGCGCACCCGCGGAGACACCCCGAATCGCACTGTGGCTCCTGGTACTCTCCGTGGGCGCAACCTGCCTCGGGGCCGCTCGATATCTCGGCAGACGGCCCGGAACGGCGCGCGCCGACCCGCGCCCCAGAGCGGCCCCTCGCCCTCCGCGGCGAAGGTGGCCCGGACCGCCCCGGGCCGCCCTCCACAAAACCTCCGGGAACGGCGCGCGCGCCCGCGCTACGATCGCCCTTGGCCCCGTGCTCCTCGCCGCCTTCTGGCTGGTCTTTCTCCTGCCACCCTGACCCGGGCGCGGTAGCCGCCCAGCACGGTTCCCGGCCGGTGTTGTTCTCCGTGAGTGCCGTGCCCGGGCGACGATTGGTCCGCATGGAGACCCGTGAGTTTCGAAGGCCAACAAGTCTTGGAGGCAGATCAGCTTCGAAGGCAGGTCAGCTTCGAAAGGAGGTCAGCTTCGAAGGGAGGTCAGCTTAGAAGCGCGACAGTATTGACGGGCGGACCGCGTCAAGGGGCGGACAGCACAGCGGCCGCCCACCCCGAGGGGTGGACGGCCGCAGAAAATGCCTAAAACTAGCCGGCGTGGGTCATCGACAGCAGGTCGAGGGCCTTATCCAGCTGCTCCTCGGTGATGTCACCGCGCTCCACAAAGCCCAGCGCCACCACTGCCTCGCGCACCGTGATGCCCTCGGCCACGGAATACTTGGCAATCTTGGCGGCGGCCTCATAGCCGATGATCTTATTCAGCGGCGTCACGATCGAGGGCGACATACCGGCGAGTGCGGCGGCGCGCTCCACGTTGGCCTCCAGGCCATCCACGGTCTTATCGGCCAGCACGATCGCGGCATTGGCCAGCAGACGAATCGACTCCAGAAGGGCGGTACCCATGATCGGAATCTGCACGTTCAGCTCAAACGCACCCGAGGCGCCACCGATGGCAATCGCGGCGTCGTTGCCAATCACGCGCGAGGCCACCATCAGCACGGCCTCCGGAATCACCGGGTTTACCTTGCCGGGCATGATCGAGGAGCCCGGCTGCAGGTCGGGGATGTGCAGCTCGCCCAGGCCGGTATTCGGGCCGGAACCCATCCAGCGCAGGTCGTTGCAAATCTTGGTGAAGCTCACGGCGATGGTCCGCAGCGCACCCGAGGCATCCACGAGGCCATCGCGGTTTGCCTGGGCCTCGAAGTGGTCCAGGGCCTCCGTGATCGGGAGCTTGGTATCGGCGGCGAGCAGGCGGATAACCTCCTGCGGGAAACCGATCGGCGTGTTAATGCCGGTACCCACGGCGGTTCCACCGAGGGGCACCTCGGCCACGCGCGGCAGCGCCGAGTTAATCCGCTCGATACCCAGGCGCACCTGGCGGGCATATCCACCAAACTCCTGGCCGAGGGTCACCGGGGTGGCGTCCATGAGGTGGGTGCGACCCGGCTTCACGGCGTCCTTCCACAGCACGGCCTTCTTCTCCAGGGCCACCGCCAGGTGCTCCAGGGCCGGGATGAGGGTCTCGATCAGGGCGCCGGTCACGGCAATATGCACCGAGGTGGGGAATACATCATTGGAGGACTGCGAGCAGTTCACGTGGTCGTTCGGGTGAACCGGCGCACCCAGGCGGGTGGTGGCCAGGTTCGACAGAACCTCGTTCATGTTCATATTCGAGCTGGTGCCCGAACCGGTCTGATAAACATCGATCGGGAACTGATCGGCGTACTCACCCGCGATGATCTGATCGGCGGCACCCTGAATGGCCTCGGCGATGCCGGCATCCAGCACACCCAGCTTGGCATTGGCCGCGGCGGCGGCCTTCTTCACCCGGGCGAGGGCCACAATCTGGGCCGGCTCAAGCCGCGATCCGGAGATCGGGAAGTTCTCTACCGCGCGCTGGGTCTGCGCGCTATAGAGGGCATTGATCGGAACACGGACTTCGCCCATGGTGTCATGTTCAATACGGTACTCGGCGGATGCGGTCTCAGACACGGTGTGCTGCTCTCCTCGATGTGTGAACGCTACATCGCGTTCGGGGTTGTGACGCCAGCGGCGTCGATGGGATCTACGTTGCCGATGATCACATCGGCAACAGCGGTGCCCTCCATCAAACGATAGTTGGCACCCACGATCGCCAGAGTTCCCTCGGCGACCGCTGCACTAATCATCTCAGACCGGCCCAACATTTCGGCGACGGTGCCGCGCAAATGGAGCTTTCCGACCTCCATCGGGTCGGCATCCACGATCGCGGAGCCGGACTGACCGGCCACCTTCACCACGGAGGGCACAATCTGACGAATGATATTGGCGATATGGGGAGGCAGGGGCTTGGCCTCGGGGCCGCAGGACACGATGGCCTCATGCACGGCACCACAGGCATCGTGACCCAGCACCACGATCAGCGGAACCTTCAGCACCGCCACCGCATACTCCAGCGAACCCAGCACCGAATCGGAAATCACCTGTCCGGCATTACGCACCACAAACAGGTCTCCGAGGCCCTTATCAAAAATGATCTCGGCCGAGAGACGCGAATCGGAGCAGCCAAATAGCGCGGCATCCGGGACCTGGATGGTGGCCAGCTGATGCCGGCGCTCCACATCCTGACGCGGGTGATTGGGCTTACCAGCAACAAATCTTTCGTTGCCGGCCTTCATCTGCTGCCAGGCCTCGGCGGGGGTCATTTCGGACATTATCGGGTTGCCTCGTTCTTGATTTGGGGGGTGAGTGCAGTGGCGAGAACGTCAAACTCCTCGGTGGGGGCGGTGCCCCACAGGACGTAGGTGGACGCACCGGCCGCGGTGGTCATGCCATAGCGGGCATTGCCCACCTCGGCACGAGAGCTGCGGTTATCGTAGATGGTCCACTCGATCCCATCGATGGTGCGGACGGAACTCGCCGGGGTGTTTTTCATCAGCTGGGCGGTCCAGGTGTCATTGGCATCCAGGCCCTGCGCGAGCGCGATGAACTCTTCCTTGGGGGTGAGGAAGCCGATCTCCCACGACGTCACGGAGCTCTTTTTACGCATCTCGGCGTAATTGGAGCTCCAGCCCGTGGGAAGTTCTGGGGTCACTAAAACCTGAGACACCGAGTCCTGCGCGTGAGACGCAACCTCCGCATAGTCCACGGTCTTCAGGAGTGATTCGGTGCTGCGCGGCACGGCAAGAACAATCACCGCGACCAGGCCCACCGTGACCAGCAGCGAAAAGACCAGGTTATTTACGGTCTTACGCATCCGATAATTGCGCGACTGGGTGGCCTTCCGATCCGCGGTCTCGGCCGCGGTCTCGGGGCGTCCCAGCTCGGCAACAACGCGCGGTTCGGAGTTCTTTTTGGCCATTATTAAAACGCTTCCTCCTCGGCGGCGACCGCGGGAGCGGCCTCGCCACCGGCGGCCGCGGCACGCGCGGCATCCAGGCGCGCCTTGGCGCCGATCAGCCACTGCTGGCAGCGATCGGCGAGGGCCTCGCCGCGCTCCCACAGCTCCAGAGAATGTTCCAGCGTGGAGGAGCCCTGCTCCAATTCGCCGACCACCCGGATCAGTTCGTCGCGGGCCTCTTCGTAGCTGAGGGAATCGATCTCGGGAAAGGAAGACATGGTGTTCATCCTATCGCGTTCGTCGGCGTGATTATTCGGGCCCCGTGGACGTGGCCCGCACGGCGCCATCGGCCAGGCTCACCCGCAGCGTCACACCCTCGGGGGCATCCGCAACCCCCCGAATCACGGCTCCGTCCGCGCCCTGCACGATCGCATAACCGCGGGCGAGCGTCTGCTGCGGGGACAGCGTGCGCAGCCGCGCCGTGAGATCCACGAGGGAGGACTCGGCCCGTTCGATGCGGCGGTCGATCAGCTCGGCCCCGCGCGCCACAAACCGGGTGATCTCCTCGGAGCGTTCGGTCACGATTCGGTCCCCGAAGGCGAGCGCGGGGCGGCTTCGAATCTGCTCGATCCGGCTGATCTCCGCGCCAATAAACTGCGCCAGGCGCCCGCTCAGCCGCGAACGTGCCTGCGCCACCCCGGCGAGTTCCTCGCCCACATCCGGGACCACGCGCTTCGCGGCATCGGTGGGGGTCGAGGCCCGCAGATCGGCCACATCATCCAGCAGCGGCCGGTCGGCCTCATGCCCAATCGCACTCACGATCGGTGTGTGGGCCGCCGCGGCCGCCCGCACCACCCGTTCATCGCTGAAGCCCAGGAGGTTTTGGAAATCACCGCCGCCGCGCGCGATGATGATCACCTCCGCCTCGGGATCGGCATCCAGCGCCTCGATGGCCGCAACCACCTCGCCCACGGTGCGCTCGCCCTGCACCGCCGCATGCCGCACCCGGAAGGCCACGGCGGGCCAGCGCAGCTGCGCATTGCGCAGCACGTCCTTCTCGGCGTCGGAATCCTTACCCGTGATCAGCCCGATCACGCCGGGTAGGAACGGCAGACGCTTTTTTCTGGCCGGATCAAAGAGCCCCTCCGCGGCGAGCGCGCGGCGCAGCCGCTCGAGCCGCTCCAGCAGATCGCCGAGCCCAACATGCTTCATCTGCATGACCTGCATCGTGAGGCTGCCGCCCTTGACCCAATAATTGGCCTTGACGAGGGCCACCACCCGGTCGCCCTGCTTCAGATTTTGGGGAAGTTTTGCGCGCACCGAGGACCAGATGGTGAAGCTCACGGTGGCATCCTGATCCACATCCTTGAGCTTTCCGTAAACATTGCCGCCGGATTGACCCCACTGGGTGATCTCACCCTCGACCCATACCGTGCCCAGGCGGTCGATATAGTCGCGAATCTTGGTTCCGAGCACGGAAACCGGCCACGGATCCTCCGCGGTTGCTGGCTGAATCGCCATGATTTGCTCCTCTCACCCGTTATCCATTGTGTCGGCCTACAATTGAGGCGTGAGTGACACAACTATTAGTCTGCCGATGCCGAGGATCCCCGGAGCCCGCAACCGGCTCCAGAATACCCCGGTCAACGGGTCCAAGAAGGTGCTCCTGGCCGCGCCCCGGGGCTATTGCGCCGGAGTCGACCGCGCGGTGATTGCCGTGGAGAAGGCCCTCAACCTCTATGGCGCACCCGTTTATGTGCGTAAACAGATCGTCCACAACGTGCATGTTGTGGCCGAACTGGAGGAGCAGGGAGCCATCTTCGTCGAGGAGGTAGACGAGGTTCCCGAGGGATCCCATATTGTTTTTAGCGCCCACGGCGTGTCCCCGGCCGTGGTGAACGCCGCGGCCGACCGCGGACTCCAGGCCATCGACGCCACGTGCCCCCTGGTCACCAAGGTGCACCGCGAGGCCGTGCGCTTTGACCGCGATGATTTTGAAATCCTGCTGATCGGCCACGCCGGTCACGAGGAAGTGGAGGGCACCGCCGGGCACGCGCTCGAGGCCACCACCATCGTGAACGGCCCCGAGGATGTTCCCCACGTGGTTGTCAAAAACCCCAATAAGGTGGTGTGGCTCTCGCAGACCACGCTCAGCGTGGACGAGACCATGGAGACCGTTCGCCTGCTGCGCGAGCGCTTCCCGAACCTGCAGGATCCGCCCTCCGATGATATTTGCTATGCCACCCAGAACCGTCAGGTTGCGATTAAGAAGATCGCCAATGACTCCGATCTGGTGATCGTGGTGGGCTCGGCCAATTCCTCCAACTCGGTGCGCCTCGTGGAGGTGGCGCTGGAATACGGTGCCCGCGCGGCCTATCGGGTGGACTATTCCACCGAGATTCGCCAGGAGTGGCTCGACGGCGTGGAGACCGTGGGCGTGACCAGCGGCGCGTCCGTCCCCGAGGTTCTGGTGGACGAGGTGCTCCGGGATCTGGCCGGTGCCGGCTATCTCGACGTGCAGGAAGTAAAAACCGCGGAGGAGGACCTGATGTTCTCGCTCCCCAAGGAACTGCGTAAGGACCTCGCCGGAAACCGCGATGCCCGTGCGCTCGGCGGGCGCACCCGATGACGCGCCCCGAACCGCGCTTCGGCGAATACGCCCCGGCCTCGGCGGATCGGCCCACCCCGGATACCTCCGAGGCGGAGACCCCCACCCCCGCGGAGCCGGCCGAGCCCGCCCGCGGGCTGGACGTATTTAACGAGCTGACCGATTCCGCGGCGGAGAGCACCGCGCCCGGCGCTCCCGAGCCCGGGCCCGCCGCGCCGGCCGAGGGGTCCCCCGCATCCGCGGAGGCCCCGGCACCGGCGAAGACACCCGCGGCGCGCCCCGCGCGTCCGGAATATGGCGAATATGCCACCCCCGAGGAGCAGGCCGCCCGGATGGGCGGCGCGGGAGGGGCTCATGCCCCCACCGCGGTGACCCCCGCGGCGCAGCGCCCCAATGCGGGGCTCTATGGTGCCGGCCCCGCCGCGGACGATACGACATCCCGGCCCGCCTCGGCCCCGGGCGAGGTACCGATCCGTCCGGCGGGTTCGCTCGCAAACCGGCCGCTGGGGAAAACCCCGGCGGGTGGCGAGGTGCCGATTCGTCCGGCGGGTTCGCTCGCGAATCGCCCGGTGGGTAACCGCCCGGCCTCCGCGGATGCCCCCGTGCAGCCGCCGCGCGATCGGATCATCAGCTTTATCCTGCTGGGCTTTGGCCTGTTCATGATCTTTAATACGCTGCCGCTCTATCTGAGCCTCGGCACCGAGATCGAGCGCACCCTGCGCGCGTTTAACGTCGAGGGTTATGACTCGGTGGGCACCGCGAATATCTTTGGCTGGATTGCGCTCGCGCTGACCATCGCCGCCTGGGCCGGAGCCGCGATCCTCACCATTCGCCGGGTGAACCGCGGCAAGCTCTCGTGGTGGATTCCGCTGATCGCCGGGGTCATCGGTTTTGTCCTGATCCTGATCGTGATGGCCGCCGCAATGCAGATCGACCCGAGCTTCCAGGACTTTAAACCCTCGCTGGAGGACGTCTTCACCACGTTTGGGTAGTATCCGGGCATAAAAAACCCTCGCCGCGAGATTCGCGGCGAGGGTTTTTCTGTGCCTAGATGCTGAGCGACTGCCCGTAGGAACCGAGCTGGCGGGTGGCCTCAACCACGCGCGCGGCCATCGCGTTCTCGGCGG
Organism: Mycetocola spongiae; assembly: GCF_020424085.1. Taxonomy (NCBI): domain Bacteria; kingdom Bacillati; phylum Actinomycetota; class Actinomycetes; order Micrococcales; family Microbacteriaceae; genus Mycetocola; species Mycetocola spongiae. The sequence goes on from NZ_CP080203.1 coordinate 3,015,537, forward strand.
TCTTGCCCCAGGCGCGGGGGTCATAAACCTTCTTATTGCCCACCTCACCGTCAACCTTGAGGAAGCCGTCGTAATTGCGCAGCACGCTATCGGCCACCGAACGCGAGAATGCGTACTGGGTATCGGTGTCGATATTCATCTTGATCACACCGTTCTGCACGGCCTCGGTGATCTCGGCGTCGGTGGAGCCCGAACCGCCGTGGAAGACCAGGTCCAGGGGCTTGGCGGCGGTGCCGTATTTGGCGGCCAGGCCGTCCTGGATTTCCTTGAGCAGCGAGGGCTGAAGCTTAACGTTGCCGGGCTTATAGATTCCGTGCACGTTTCCGAAGGTGAGCGCGGCCATATAGCGGCCCTGCTCCCCGAGGCCCAGGGCATCCACGGTCTGGATGGCATCCTCCAGCGTGGTGTACAGGTGCTCGTTGATGTCGTGGCTGACGCCGTCCTCCTCGCCACCAACCACGCCGATCTCGACCTCAAGAATGGCGTTGATGTTTTTGGTCATCTTGATGATCTTCTGCGCGATCTCCAGGTTCTCGCCCAGCGGCACGGCCGAGCCATCCCACATATGCGACTGGAAGATGGGGTTGCGGCCTGCCTTTACCTCCTCCTCGGAGGCGGCGATCAGCGGGTAGACGAAGTCGTCAAGCGCGTTTTTGGGGCAGTGATCGGTGTGCAGGGCCACGGTGATCGGGTAGTTATCGGCGATCGAGTGCACAAAGCGGGCGAAGGCCAGGGCTCCCGAGGCGCGGTTTTTCACGGTATGTCCCGCGAAATAATCGGCGCCACCGGTGGTGACCTGGATGATGCCGTCGGATCCGGCCTCGGTCAGACCCTGCAGCACGGCGTGGATGGTCTGCGAGGACGACACGTTGATGGCCGGGAAGGCAAATGTCTTCGCCTTGGCGGTGTCGAGCATCTGTGCGTACTGCTCCGGGGTTGCGATAGGCATTACTTCTCCTTCGTGGCGATGTCTAGTGAGTACTCGTATCGAGTCTACCCAGGGGAGGCCGCGGCATGTTCGGTAAATTGTGCGGATCTTAACCCGGTGCGACGCCTCCGGGAGGTGTCACGACCGGAGGGTGTGCACGTTTGTGCGGCCCCGACCCGCGCCCCGGTCGGCCCCGGTTCTGGCCGCGCGCGTGCCGATCCCTCCGTGCGCGGCCACCCGGCGCCCGGATCGGGCAGAATGGGGGCATGAGCGCATCCCTTTTGTCCCCCGAACTCCGCCAGCAGTTCCGCCGCGCCACCGTGGCCGCGGCCCGTGCCGCCTCGACCCGCGTGGGCGGCGGCGATGGTGATGCCGTGGATCTTGCGGCGGTCACCGCGCTGCGCGCCGAGTTTGCCGGCATTGCCGTGGCGGGCCGGATCATCGCGGGGGAGGGCGAGAAGGACGAGGCGCCGATGCTGCCCGCGGGTGAGCTTTTTGGCACGGGCGGCCCCGAGGTGGATATTGCCGTGGATCCCGTGGATGGCACGCGCCTGGCCGCGGCCGGGCTGCCGGGCTCGATGGTGGTTGTGGCGGTGGCCGGGCGCGGGGCCTTTGCCGAGATCGGGTCGGCCTTTTATGCCGAGAAATTTATCGCTTCGGGGCGGGTGCCCGGCCTGAGTCTCGCCGATCCGCTGGGCGAGACGATCCTCAAGATCGCGCGGGCCCGCGGGGTGGACACCGGGGCGGTGCGGGTCGCGATTCAGGACCGCCCGCGTAATGCCGAGGCCATTGCCGCGGTGCGCGCGGCCGGGGCCGAGTGTGTGCTCTTTGAGCACGGCGACGTCGAGCGCGGGCTGAATATCCTGCACGAGGATTCGCCCGTGGACCTCCTGGTGGGCATCGGTGGGGCGCCCGAGGCACTGATCGTGGCCGGGGCTGCCCGCGCGCTTGGCGGCCAGATGCAGGTGCGGCTCGCGCCGCAGAGCCGGGGCGAGCGTGCCCGGCTCGGGCGCGAGGGAATCGCCGTGGACCGGGTCCTGGGTCTCGACGAGCTGTGCGCCGGGCCGGCGGCGATTTTTGTCACCGCCGTGACCGATTGCGATATCGTGCCCGGCTCACCCATGGGCGGCGTGAGCGGCAGCGGCCTGGAGGAGAAAATCTGGTCCTGGGGCGCCTAGCCCGGTTGTGCCCGCGCGCAAGATTTGCGGTGTGCCGCGACGACGCGGCGCGCGGGACGGTCACACACCGCCCTATTTTCGAAAATTACGTTAAGAATACAGAAATTTAATTCTCTGTGGCGTGCCTTTACCGGGTCCGGGGGGAGCGCCGACGGGTAGGCTGAGGGCATCAGGACGGCCCGTGTGGCCGGCCATCTGTCCCATAAATTTCTAGGAGTCCTTCGCGATGACCAGTCCCGAAACCGAATCCCTCTATCTGCAGCCCGGACGAAACCTGGCGCTGGAGCTGGTTCGAGCCACCGAGGCCGCGGCCATTCGCGCGGTTCCCTATATCGGGCGCGGCGATAAGCTCGCGGCCGATGGTGCCGCGGTGGACGCCATGCGTGCCTTCCTGGGCACCGTGAACTTCGACGGCGTCGTGGTGATCGGGGAGGGCGAGAAGGATGAGGCCCCGATGCTCTTTAACGGCGAGCGGGTGGGCAACGGGCGCGGCCCGGCCTGCGATATCGCGGTGGATCCCATCGATGGTACAAGCCTCACGGCCGCGGGCCGCCAGAACGCGCTCTCGGTGATCGCGGTATCCGATCGTGGCTCGATGCTGGATGCCTCGAGCGTGTTTTATATGGATAAAATCGTGACCGGTCCCGAGGGTGTGGGTGTGGTGGATATCCGCCAGCCCGTGGCCGAGAATATTCGGGCGCTGGCCAAGGCCAAGGGTGTTTCCGTGGCCGATATTACGGTGGCCGTGCTGGATCGTCCCCGGCACGAGGGCCTGATCGAGGAGATTCGCCAGGCCGGTGCGGGCACCCGCCTGATGCTCGACGGCGATGTGGCCGGCGGTATCAACGCGGCCCGCTATGAGACCCGGATCGATATGTGTATCGGTGTGGGGGGCAGCCCCGAGGGCATCGTGACCGCGTGTGCGGTGAAGGCGCTGGGCGGGCTGATCCAGGGTCGTCTGTATCCGCAGACCGATGAGGAGCGTCAGCGAGGCATCGATGCCGGGCTCAAGATGGACTATGTTTATGAGGCCAATGAGCTGGTCAACAGCGATAACACCTTCTTTGTGGCCACGGGTGTGACCGATGGTGGTCTGGTGGCCGGAGTGCGCCGCCTCGGCCCGATCATCCGCACGGAGAGTGTGGTTCTGCGCTCGAAGTCGGGCACGATTCGCCGCGTGATCGCCGATCACCAGGCCGAGAAGTGGCTCTCCTAAGCGCGCATTTTTAGCTCCTCGGGGCGACAACCGGACCGGGTTCTTGACAGAACCCGGTCCGGTTTTTTGCCGGCACGGGGCGTGGTGCTGCGCGGCTCGTGGTTCCGGGTGGCACCCGACCGTGGTGCTCGGTGGCCCGGCCCGTGGTGCTGGGTGGCCCGGCCCGTGGTGCTGCGTGGTTCGGGTCCTGTGCGGTTCGTGCCCTCGGTGCTGCGTGGTTCCTGCCCGTGGCGCTCTGCGTCCCGTGGTTCTGTGTGGCTTCGGCCCGTGGCACTGTGCGGTTCCCATCCGTGGTGCTGTGTGGTTCGGGTGCTTGGTGCTGTGTGGTTCGGGTGCTTGGTGCTGTGTGGTTCGGGTGCTTGGTGCTGTGCGGTTCCCGCCGGTGGCGTTCTGTGTCCCGTGGTTCTGCGTGGCTTCGGCCCGTGGTTTTGCGTGGCTTCGGTCCGTGGTGCTGTGCGGTTCCGGCCCGTGGCGCTCTGCGTCCCACGGTTCTGTGTGACTCCGGCTCGTGGTTTTGCGCGACTTCGGCCCGTGGTCCTGCAAGACCTCGGTCCGGGCTCCTGCGTTTGCGCGGTTCGGGTGCGTGGTGCTGTGTGGCTTCTGCCCGTGGTCCTGCGCGGTTCGTGATCCTGCGAGATGCCGGCCCCTGGTGCTGCGGGGCCGGGCCCGTGGTCCTGCATGACCTCGGTCCGGGCCCCTGCGCGTTTCTGCGCGGTCCGGGTGCGTGGTGCCGTGTGGCTTCAGTCCGTGGTGCTGTGTGGTTTGGAACCGTGGTGCTGCGCGGCCCGTGGCTCTGCGCGGCTCCGGCCCGTGGCTCTGAGTGGCTTCCGCCCGCGGCCCGGCATGGCTCCGGCCCGGGTTCCTGTGTGGTTTCGGCCCGCGGGCCTACGCGGCTCCTCGTCCTGCCTGGTTTCGGAGGGCGAGGTGGCGGGGCCTGCCGGTGGATGGCGTCGCGGCGGCGAGTCTGGCGGCTGCGCGCTCCTTTAGAGGCAGTTGCGCGGCGGGGTTGCCGCCGTTCCCGAGCCACACTCGGCGGGCGTGCGGGGCGGTTGATGCCGGGATAGGCCCGCCCTGGGCCTCCGCGAGGGGAGGGGGCAGGATTTCCCGTTTGGCGGTCGGTAATAGGTCCGCTGCCCGGGGGCTGCCGGTGGCGGCCGACTTCTGGGGGCGGGGTGAGGCCGGGGTGAACCCGGTGTGGCCTCGGGGTGGCGGCTAGAACAGGCCCGCTTCCGGGCCGGACGTCGAGGGAAGGCCCGGGGCCGTTTTTTCGGTCCGGCGATCGGAGCCCTCGGTGGGGGCGGTCGCGGGCCCGGCGGTGTTTTGGGGAGGGGCGATATCCGCGGGGGCACCGGATTGTGTGGGAGCCTCCTCTGCCTCTGCCTCTGCCTCTGCCTCTGCCTCTGCCTCTGCCTCTGCCTCTGCCTCGTCCTCGCCCGGAACCGTGCCGCGCCCGCGGGCATCCGGGACGTTAAGGCCCGGGCCCTCCCGCTCGGCGTCGAGGGCCTCCACGAGTTCGTGGGCCGTGAGCTCGCGCGGGGTATCTTCGATCTCGGGGAGCGGGGCGATGAATTTGGATTCGTCGAGTCGGCCGAGCCGCCGCGCGCTGGGCAGCACCTGCCGCTCCATGGACCCCACAAAAACGTTGTAGTTTTTTACGGTGCGCTCGATGGAACGACCGAGCTTATCCAGGTGGCTCGCGGTGGTGGCCAGGCGCGAGTGCAATTCGCGGCTGAGGTCAAATAGCTCCTTGGCCTCGGTGGTGAGGACGTCCTGTTGCCAGCTGAAGGCCACGGTTTTAAGGACCGACCAGAGCGTGACCGGGGAGGCCAGCGCGACCCGCTTCGAGAACGCAAAATCGAGGAGCCCGCGGTCGGCCTCAAGCGCCGAGGACACCAGGGACTCGCTGGGGATGAAGGCGATGACCAGCTCGGGCGAGGCATCCAGCCCCTCCCAATAGGCCTTGGAGCCCAGGGCGGTGACGTGCTCGCGCACGGCCTTTACGTGGTCTCGCAGCAGCGCCTCGCGCCGCGCCCCCTCGGCCCCGGTGGCCTGGGCGGCGATGCCGCTGGCCTCCAGATAGGCGTTAGAGGGCACCTTGGCGTCTACCGCAATATTTTTGCCCCCGGGCAGGTGCACCACCATATCGGGGCGGCCAGCGCCGGAATCGCTGAGGATGCTGGACTGTACGGTGAAGTCCACGCGCTCGATCAGCCCCGCGGCCTCCACCACGTTGCGCAGCTGGGTTTCGCCCCAGACCCCGCGAATATTATTGGACCGGAGCGCCCCCGCGAGTGATTCCGCGGTGGAGCGCAGCCGCTCCTCGGATTCGGTGGCCGAGCGCAGCTGCTCGCTGAGCTCGCCGTGCTGCCGCGAGCGCTGGGCCTCCAGCTCCGTGACCGTGGCCTGCATGGTGTTGAGCGTGGCACGCACCGGGGCCAGGGCCTCGAGCACCTTACTCTCGGAGCCCTCGCGCTCGCGCTGGGCCGCGCGCTCCTCGCGCTGGCGCTGATCGAGCTCCACAAAGCGGCGGTGCTGTTCGCCCACCTGCTCGCGCAGCTCCGCGGCGGTAGCCTCAAGCGCGGCGAGTTCCACGCGCATGGCCGAACGCAGCTCGGCCTCCTGCGCGCGCTGGGAGACCAGCTCGGCGCGATGCCGGGCCTCCAGCAGCTCGGGATCGGGGAACCCCGCGGCGGCGGCCGGGCCGCGGCCGCGCGCAAGCAACCACCCGAGGGTGCCGCCCAGGGCGAGACCCAGGAACAGGCCGAGGAGGAGAAGAAGTAGGGGGTCCATGTCCTAAGTGTGCGGCATACCCCCGACATTGCCGGGACCGGCGGGCCCCGCGCGCGGTGGCCTATTTATCTACGAGGGTGACCTCAAAGCTATAGCGGTCGGGACGGAACGTATGATGCGAGAACTCGATCGCCGCGCCGGCATTATCGTAGGCGCAGCGGGTCATGGTGAGGACCGCGGTATCCCCGCGCTGATCCAGCAGCTCGGCCTCCACGGGCGACGCCAGGCGGGCCCCGATGCGTTGCTGGGCCACCCGCAGGTTCACGCCACGATTGCGCAGGATCTGATATAGCCCAAAGGTGGCAAGATCCTCGGCGCCGATTCCGGCGTGTGCGGCGGGAAGATAATTATCCATGATCGCGAGGGGCTTGCCCTCGGAGAGCCGCAGCCGGCGAATATGCAGTACCTCGCTGCCCACGGGCACGCTCAGCTCCGCGGCCACCTCGGCGGGTGCCGGGACCACCTCATGGGTGAGCACCTCGGTGCCGGGGTTTTTTCCGGCCCGGGCAAGATCGTCAAAGAGACTGGTGAGCGCCATCTTGCGACTCACCTGGCCCTGAACTACCTGGGTTCCGATGCCGCGCCGGCGCACCAGCAGGCCCTTATCCACGATCTCCTGGATCGCGCGACGCACGGTGGGGCGGGACAGCCCCAGCCGTTCGGCCAGCGCGATCTCGTTTTCGAGTTTCGCGCCCGGGGGCAGCGTGCCGTCCTGGATCGCCCGCTCGATGCGGGTGGACAGCTGGTGGTAGAGGGGAACCGGACCGGAGCGATCGAGGTCCATAAAGATATCGGTGGGGGATTCACTCTGAGCGTTCATTTGTACTCCCGGGGTGCGCCGTATAAAGCTGTGGTATGTGGGGACAATAGCACTCGTTGTTGAAAATCGGTAGGGTTTGGCGGTTACCGGTATCGGCGACGGGGCGCACCGGTTCGGTCGCCGACTGGCCGTGTGGGGCGGTTGCCGGGTACGATAGACCCTCGTGGCCCTCACTATTGGAATTGTCGGACTGCCCAACGTTGGCAAGTCAACCCTGTTTAACGCCCTGACGAAGAATCAGGTTCTCGCGGCGAACTATCCGTTCGCGACGATTGAGCCGAATATCGGGGTGGTTAACCTTCCCGACCCGCGCCTAAAGCAGCTCGCGGAGATCTTCGGCAGCGAGAAACTGCTGCCCGCGATGGTGTCCTTTGTGGATATCGCCGGAATTGTGCGCGGCGCGAGCGAGGGTGAGGGCCTGGGTAACCAGTTCCTCGCCAATATCCGTGAGGCCGATGCCATCGCCCAGGTGGTGCGTGGCTTTGCCGATTCCGACGTGGTGCACGTGGACGGCAAGGTGAACCCCGCCGGCGATATGGAGACCATTAACACCGAGCTGATGCTCGCGGATCTGCAGACCCTGGAAAAGGCCCTGCCCCGCTATGAGAAGGACGTCAAGGGCAAGCGCCTGGACCCGGCCGTGCTGGATGCGGCCACCCAGGCCATCGCCGCGCTGGAGGCGGGCACGCCCCTCTCGGCCGCGAAGGTGGACCTGGAGCCCCTCCGCGAGCTCGGCCTGCTCACCTCGAAGCCCTTTATCTATGTCTTTAACGTGGACGAGGAGGTGCTGCAGAGCGAGGAGAAGCTCGCCGAGCTCGCCGCCCTGGTGGCCCCCGCGAAGGCCATCTTCCTGGACGCCAAGCTGGAGTCCGAGCTGATCGACCTCGACGAGGAGGACGCCGCCGAGCTGCTGGCCTCCACCGGCCAGACCGAGTCCGGCCTGGACCAGCTCGCCCGCATCGGTTTTGATACCCTCGGCCTGCAGACCTATCTGACCGCGGGCCCCAAGGAATCGCGTGCCTGGACCATCCCCAAGGGTGCCAAGGCCCCGCAGGCCGCCGGCGTGATCCACACCGACTTCGAGCGTGGCTTCATCAAGGCCGAGATCATCTCCTTCGCCGACCTGGTCGAGACCGGCTCGGTGGCCGAGGCCCGCTCCAAGGGCAAGGCCCGCATGGAGGGCAAGGAATACATCATGCAGGATGGCGACGTGGTCGAGTTCCGCTTTAATGTCTAACATGACCGTCTGTCGGAAATTACGTGCGGCAGAATGAGCAGGTCGCGAGGTTCGAATTCGAATCGGGTGTTTAGCCACGGTTCTAGAGTGTCTAGTTTATTTTTCCTTTGTCTCGCTGGGCTGGCATTCGTGATCAGTTTTACCGCATTCACAGAGCAGGGGTTTCCTAGAAATATCTTGGATTTTTTGGCCTTTCTATCCTTAGCTATTACGTCTTTCGCCGCTTATTTAGCGATTATGATTTTTCGAAATCAAGAAACGCAAGCAAGAGTTCACGCCGCTGAACAGAAAAATCTCCTAGAGGAGATTAGGCTAATATCCGAGGCCGCAGAACGAAATTCGGGTTCGGCGAACGATAAAGTCAGAGTCTTAATCCGTCTTTTCAACAAGTCGCAGAAATCGAAATCGAAACCTCCTTTGACCCAGGAACAGGTGGCTCACGTGCAGGCCGCCTCCGCTGTTCCGATTAAGAATGCGGCACAGATCCTCTGGGTTGATGACAATCCGGAATGGGTCTCGCTGGAACGAGAGACTTTTGAAACGGGAGGTCTCCCTAGCGTCTTGGTTTCTACCACGACACAGGCGCTTGAGCTTCTTGACAAAAATACGTTCAGCGTTGTTATCACAGACATGGGACGAGTCGAGGGTGAACGCGAAGGTTACGTTCTTCTGGACGCAATGCGAGCTCGTCATGATACTACGCCTCTAATCGTATATTCCAGCTCGCGTCACCCAGAGCACGTCGCTGAAGTCCGTAAACATGGCGGACAAGGTGCAACGAATGAACCTTTTGAGCTTTTTGAACTCGTGATGAAAGAAGTAATCGGATTCAACGCCTGAATGGCTTTCTTGTGAGTGTTAGATTCTGATCTGAATTACATTTCCTTTCTTGAAGCGAAGGTAAATCTGAATTTAGTAACTTTGTCGATACTTTTTATGTAGCACGCCCTTCGCTAGTCGATATTCGAATCGCGGCCCATTTTCTCGTTGTGTACGCTGGCTGATACGAAAGGTCGCTGTCTCGGGTCAAGGGGGACTCTAGGCGGTTGGATCCGTGCCCCAGTCGCGACGAGCTACCCGTAAGCAATGCGATTTTACCCGCGAGAGAGTGATCGTCGGGCTGGAACAGGGTTGGTTATGAGGTGCATAGCTTTTTATGATGAAAGAGCACCGCCGTTCTTACGGTTTATACGTAAATCTGATGGAGAACCGCTAGGGCGCAGGGTATTTGTATCCCCAAGGAGAGCCCGGGTACAGCTACGCCCTGTGGATCTCCAGATCCCGGCGGCCCGGGGCGAACTCCTCGCGCAGCGCGCGGGCGGGGCGGTAATCGCCGCTGCGCAGCGTGCGGAAGCGCACCGGTTCCTCGGTTGCGAGCCCGGCGATGCGGGTGCGCAGACGGGTGACCTCGGCGGCCACGCCCTCGGGGTCAAGCCCATCGGCGTTAAAGATCGCGTGGGTCTCATAGGGGTCGATGCCCGAATAAAACAGGGTGCCGTGGCGCAGGCCAAACAGGATCGAATCGAGGTCGCCGCTGATCCCGCGCGGGCCCAGGGTGCGGGCATCCTCTCCCGCGGTCACGATGAGAAGGGCGCGTTTTCCCGCGAGCCTTCCGGCGCCATAGCGCTCGGGAAGCCCGGTCTCGGAATCCACGCCATCGGTGCCCAGCCCGGCACCAAAGACCCGGTCGATCCAGCCCTTCAACATGGCGGGAACGCCGTACCACCAGAGCGGGAACTGGATCACCAGCAGGTCGGCATCAAAGAGTTTTTGCTGCTCGGCCCGGACATCCGCGGGAAGCTCGCCGGCGTGCTGCGCCGCGATCCAGTTTTCGAGGAAACCGGCTCCGGAATCGGTGGCATGCTCCAGATCGGCGGGGCTCAGCAGCGGCTGGAACCCCATTTTATAAAGATCGCTCGTGGCAACGGTATGGGTATTTTCCAGCTCCGCGCGGGCCGCGTCAAAGAGGTGACGGTTGAGGGAGTGCTCCGCGGGATGCGCAAAAACATAGAGGGCGTGGGGGAGTGCTTGTGTGTCTGAAACGGTCATGAGACCATTTCAACAGGTACCTCACGATCTGTGAAGTATGCACTTTAATGTCACATACCGACCAAAAGGATAGTATTGGAATGCGGGAAGCCACAAAAAGCGCGCTCGAGGTCTGCCCGGTAGAGGTCACGATGAGCGTGATCGGCGGCTGCTGGAAGCTCACCATCATCGAACACCTCCTGGATGGCACGCTGCGCTTTGGCGAGCTGCGCCGCGCCGTGGGTGCCGTGACCGATCGTGTACTTACGCGGCAGCTGCGCGAGCTGGAGGCCGATGGCCTGGTCAGCCGCACCGTTTTTGCGGAGGTTCCGCCGCGCGTGGAATATGCGCTTACGCCGCTGGGCGAGACCCTGCGTCCCCTGGTGCACGGAATCGATAGCTGGGGGAAGCAGTGGGCGCGGGCGCAGGGGGCCGTTCTTTGGGGGCAGCAGACCCCGTAGAGCGCAAAAAGCCCCGGCCGCCGGGGCCGGGGCTTTATCGCTGCGGACTAGGGGCGAGCGGCCGAGCCGACCTGCGCACCCGCAATCGAGGTATTCAGCGTGTTCAGGCCGGGAACGGAGGCGGCCACGCGATTCATCACGTCACCCGCGATCGGGCCGGCGTTTCCGGACTGCACGGCACCGGTGAAGTTCACGGTCACGGTACCCGCGGCGCTCTCCACGATCGAATCCACATAGCAGTACGGGCTACCCACCGAGCAGGCGTCGCGGAAACTCGCGATGTCCAGCGAGGCGAGCAGCGCGGTCTGGGTTTGGGCGGCGATACCCGGGGAGGTCTCCACCGTCGGCGGTACCGGGTTGGGCCCGCCCGAGGTTTCCTCGGGTGCGGGAGCCTCGGTGGGCTCGGGATTCGAGGTCTCCTCGGGGGTGGGCTCCCCGCTCGGCGAGGCCGAGGCCGAGGCGCTCGGGGACGCCGAGGCGGAGGCGCTCGGGGACTCCGGCTTCGGCTGGGCACAGCCGGCGAGCAGGAGAACCGCGGCAAGAATCGGAATAATGCGTTTCATATTTACCACTCTATTCGCCTTCCCCCGCGGCGGGGCGCGCGGCTCGCCCGGGGAACGCCCCGCGCAGCGTCTCGACCGCATGGCGCACCGCCGCCACGATACGTACACTATCGGCCACCCCAAAACTGCGGGGCAGGCTCAGGCGCACGGCGGTCTGCGCGAGGCCGGAATCCACGCCCAGGGCCAGGAGCGCGGGGGAGGGCTCGGTGCTGCCCGCGGCGCAGGCCGAACCGCTGGAACACAGGATCGAGGAGCGCTCCAGCTCCAGGAGTACCGCCTCGCCCGCGGTGCCCTCAAAAAGAAACGACGCGTGTGCGGGAAGCCGGCGCGTGCGATGCCCGGTCAGCACGGATCCGGGAACCTCCGCAAGGATCCGCGAAATGAGTTCCTCGCGCAGCACCGCGAGCCGCGCGGATGCCTCCACGCGCTCCGCCTCGGCCAGCTCCAGCGCGCGGGCGAGCCCCACGGCCCCCGCCACGTTTTGGGTGCCCGAGCGCGAGCCGCGCTCCTGACCGCCGCCATAGTGCAGCGGTTCGAGCGGCACCCGCCCGCGAATATAGAGCGCGCCGATGCCCTTGGGGGTGCCCACCTTATGTCCGGAAACGGTCGCGGAATCCACCCCGAGCTCGCGCATATTCAGGGGGAGCCAGCCGGCGGCCTGCACCGCATCGGTATGCATTCGGGCCCCGGATTCCCGGGCCAGCGCCGAGAGCGCCGCAATATCCTGCACGCTCCCAAACTCGTTATTGGCATAGGCGATACTCACCAGCGTCGCGCCCGGTTCCAGCGCCTCCGCCAGAGCCTGCGGGGTGATCAGGCCCGCGGAATCCACGGCCACCGCGGCCTCCCGCACCCCGTGCAATCGCCGCAGCGCCGCGGCCGAGGCGAGCACCGAGGAGTGCTCGGTCTCGGCCCGGATCACGCGCGCGGCGGGATCGGCCGCGCCCAGCGTGATCCCGCGCAGCGCCAGATTATTGCCCTCGGTTCCCCCCGAGGTGAACACGATATCGCCCGCGCGCACCCCGAATATCGCGGCCACCCGTTCGCGGGCCTCGGTCAGCGCCCGGGCCGCGCTCAGGCCCAGATGGTGGCGGCTCGACGGGTTGCCAAACTCCCGCGTGAGATACGGCCACATCGCCTCCAATACCTCGGGGCGCGCGGCATCGGTGGCCGCGGCATCCAGATAGAGGCTCATGAGTGCGCGGCGATACTAACATCCAGCCCGAGGTCCAGGGCCCGGGCCGAATGGGTCAGCGCCCCCACCGAGATCACATCCACCCCGGTCTCGGCAATGGCGCGCACGGTGTCCAGGGAGACATTGCCGCTGGCCTCCACGAGGCTGCGCCCCGCGATCAGGCGCACCCCCTCGCGCAGATCCGCGAGCGAAAAATTATCCAGCATGATGGTATCCACCACGCCCGAGGCGAGCACGGGTGGCAGCTGCTCGGGGGAGTCCACCTCCACCTCCAGATGCATCGTATGTGGCATCCGTTCGCGCGCCTCGCGCAGGGCCCGCTCCAGGGGGATTCCGGCGGAGGCAAGCAATTCCCGGTGATTATCCTTAATCATCACGGCATCGGAGAGGCCGCGGCGGTGATTGCGGCCGCCGCCGGCGAGCACCGCGGCGCGCTCAAAGGCCCGCAGCCCGGGGGTGGTTTTGCGGGTATCCACGATGCGTGCGCCGGTGCCCGCGATCCGTTCCACAAAACTCGCCGTGAGCGTGGCAATCCCGCACATTCGTTGCACAAAATTCAGCCCAATGCGCTCGGCCTGGAGCACGCCGCGTGCGGGCCCGCTTACCCGCGCAAGCACGTCACCCGCGGCGAAGGCGGCGCCCTCGGCCCCGTCCACGACCACCCGGATGAGCGGATCGGTCAGGCTAAAGGCCGCGGCAAAAACCTCGCCGCCGGAAAAAATCCCGGGCTCCCGCGCCCGCAGCACCGCCTCGGCCCGGGCGGAGGCGGGCAGGAAGAGTTCGGCGCTGATATCTCCCCACGGGGCGTCCTCGGTGAGGGCCGCACCCACGGCGGCGGTGAGAAGGGCGGAGGGAATCATGCGGTGGCTCCAAGCTGATGGACGGGGCGGGGGGAGGGTGAAGAGCGTGGATCATCGGCGCGTTCATGGGCACCCAGGGAGGAGGCGCGGGCGCGGGCGGCGCGGGTTATGGCCAGAGCCAGCTCGCGCAGATTTTGATCCTCCGCCGCGGCGATCCCGCGCGGAGGCGAGGGCGCGTCCCGGATCCAGCCCCGCAGGATGCGCTCGGTGCGGTCCAGGCCGGCGCGATCACGGCGCAGCCCCAGATGCTCCCAGCACAGGCCTTGCAGCGCGGAGCGGCTATAGGCGGGTGCGGGTGCGGGTGCCGGCGCGGATTCGAGCGGGAGCGGCGGTTCCGGGTGCGTGCCGTGGCCCTGCCGCCACGGTCCCGGAGCGGTCAGTGCCGCCACCGCCTGCCGGGCAAAAACCACGGCCTCGAGGAGCGAATTGGAGGCGAGCCGGTTGGCGCCGTGTACACCCGTGCGCGCAGCCTCCCCGATGGCATAGAGCCCGGGGAGCGTGCTGCGGCCGCGGATATCGGTCTCGATCCCGCCCATCCAATAATGGGCGGCGGGCGCCACGGGGATACACTCGCGGGACCAGTCCAGGCCGCGGTCCGCGAGCTCCCGGGTGATGCCCGGAAAACGCGCCGCAAGTCTCTCCGCACCGAGGTGGCGTGCGTCCAGGTCCACCGGGCGGCCGCCGTCGCGGGCCATCGTGGCGGCGATCGCGCGGGCCACCACATCGCGCGGGGCGAGCTCGGCATCGGGATGCACGGCGGTCAGGAATCGCCGCCCGGAGCGATCCCGCAGGAGCGCGCCCTCGCCGCGCACGGCCTCGGAAATCAGGAAGCTTCCGGGGCGGGCGAGCGCGGTGGGATGGAACTGATAGAACTCGATATCGGCCAGGGCCGCCCCCGCGCGGGCGGCCGCGGCCACGCCATCGCCGGTGGCCAGCGTATCGGTCGTGGAATAGGCATAGAGCGCGCCGGCCCCGCCGGTCGCGAGAATCACGGCGTCGGCAAAAATCTCCTCGCGGCCGGTTCCGCGCCAGAACTCGGCCCCGCGCACGCGGCCCCCCGCGCCGAGCAGCTCCGCGAGGAAGTGATCCTCGCGCACGTCGATTTCCGCGGCGCGCACCGCGGCACAGAGCGCGCGGGATATCTCGGCCCCGGTGCGATCGCCCCCGGCATGCAGGATGCGCGCGGCGGAGTGGGCGGCCTCGCGGCCGCGGGCCCGCTCGCCTCCCGCGGCCCGGTCGAAGCGGGTGCCCGCGTGCTCCAGCGCGGCGATGGCCCCCTCGGCCGCGCCGCAGAGCAGCCGCACCGCCCCGGCATCGCCGTGCCCGGCCCCGGCGCGCAGCGTATCGGCCACGTGCGCGTCCACGCTATCGCCCGTGCCCGGCAGCACCGCGGCGATCCCGCCCTGCGCGCGCGGCGTGGAACCGCCGCCGAGCGCCCCGCGGGTCGCCAGAATCACGCGGTGTCCCGCGGCCCGGGCCTCCAGGGCCGCACTCAGCCCGGCGATACCCGAGCCGATGATCAGAACCCGCATGGGTCAGGGCCGGGCCGCGAGCATGGCCTCGAGGGCCACCCGGGCGGGAACCGCAACATCCTCGGGCACCGTGATCCGGTTGAGTACGGTGCCCTCGAGCAGGGCGTCCAGGACCCAGGCCAGATAGCCCGGGTGGATGCGATACATCGTGGAACACGGGCAGATCACATCGTCGAGGCAATAGATATTATGCTGCGGATACTGTGCCGCGAGGCGCTGCACGAGGTTAATCTCGGTGCCGATGGCAAATGTGGTGGGTTCCGTGGCGGCCGCGATGGCGCGCGCAATATAGTCGGTGGATCCGGCCTCATCCGCGGCATCCACCACGGCCATCGGGCACTCCGGGTGCACGATCACGCGCACGTCGGGATCGGCCAGGCGGGCGTTGTTAATCTGTTCCACCGTGAACCGGCGGTGTACCGAGCAGAATCCGTGCCACAGGATCACCCGCGCGTCCAGCAGTTCCTCCGCTGTATTTCCGCCGAGCGGGAGGTTGGGGTTCCACAGCGGCATCCGGTCCAGGCTCACCCCCATCGCCTTGGCGGTATTGCGCCCGAGGTGCTGATCGGGGAAAAACAGCACGCGCTGTCCGCGCGCAAATGCCCACTCCAGCACCGTTTGGGCATTGGAGGAGGTGCAGACGATCCCGCCGTTGCGCCCGCAGAAACCCTTGAGCGCCGCGGAGGAGTTCATATAGGTCACCGGGATCACGGGGGCCAGGCCCTCCGGGGTGGGCCCGCCCAGGGTTTCCAGGAGCGCCTCCCAGCACTCCTCCACCTCGTCGATATTGGCCATATCGGCCATCGAGCAGCCGGCCGCGAGATTGGGCAGGATCACCGCCTGTTCCGGGGCGGAGAGCATATCGGCGGTCTCGGCCATGAAGTGCACCCCACAAAATACGATGGCCTCGGCCGCGGGGCTGGATTTTGCGGCCCCCGCGAGCTGGAAGGAATCGCCCACATAATCGGCATAGCGCACCACCTCATCGCGCTGATAAAAATGGCCGAGGATCAGCAGCTTTTCCCCGAGGGTGGCCTTGGCCGCGCGGATGCGCCGGTCGAGCTCCTCGGCGGAGGCCTCGCGATAGAACCGCGGTAATTCGCCCTGCCGCGGGGAACCGGTGGGGATCACATCGCCCAGCGAGGCGCCCGGGCCATAGCCGGGCAGCCCCAGATCAAAAACCCAGGGGCCCTGGGCCAGGTCGGGATCGCATGTGGAGCCGGGTGCGGTTCCGGCCTCGATTGCGGTGATGGTGACGTCCACCGAGGCGGCGTCGGCGAGGGCAAGATTGCGGGCGGTCATCGTGATTCTCCCTGGGTGCGGCTGGTGGGTATGGGTTCGGCAAAGCGATAGAGGCGGGCGGGCCGGTGGCGGCCGCCGGTCTGGAGCTGGGTGGTGGCCACCACGCGCCCGCTGGACTCAAGCTGGCGGCGAAAATTGGCGGGGTCGAGGCGGCGACCCCAGACGCTCTCATAGACCTCGCGCAGCTGGGCGAGGGTGAAGAGGTCGCCGAGGAAGGCATGCGCCAGATGCGAATATTCCAGCTTTCCGCGCAGCCGGGCCACCGCATAATCGGCGATTTCCCGGTGGTCAAAGGCCATCTCGGGGAGGTCATCGGCGGGGAACCAGGCCACGTTTTCGGTGACCACGGCCTCCGCCGCCTCGTCCTCGCGCACCAGCGCCCAGTACACGATGGATACCACGCGGTGACCGGGGGAGCGGTTTAGCCCACCAAAAGCGTAGAGCTGTTCCAGATAGCGCGGCGAGAGGCCCGTGGTCTCGTTGAGCGTAAAGGCGGCGGATTCGGCGAGCTCCCGCTCGGGCTCGAGCGGCCCGCCGGGCAGCGCCCAGACTCCGCGCTGCGGATCGCGGATGCGGCGCACCAGCGGAATCCATACCGTGCGCCTTCCGCCGCCCTCGGGCGCGGGCCGCAGGGCAAAGATCACGGTTGACACGGCGAGTTCGAGGGGTGCCGAGGCAAACACGGGGAATCGACTCCGATCCTGAAGGGGTCCATTTTGAGTCATATTGACTTTAACGGTTTTCCCCATCTTAGGGTCATCCTGACCCGAACCCAAATGCGCGGCCCACACCCGGCCCCCACCCGGACCCCGCTAGGCTTTATCCGGGGTGCACTCGCGCACGCCGGAACGCGGGGGAATTACACGGTGGCGGTTCATCACGGCATTCGACGCGGCGCTGCCGCCCTCGCGCTGGCCCTGTCCGGGGCGCTGCTGCTGAGCTCCTGTAGCCCCGATGCGGGCCTGGTGCCCGCCGCCGCACACCCCGAGCCGCCGCGCGTGAGCGGCGAATATGCGCTGGCCCTCCCCGCCCCGACCGCGGCGCTCCTGCCGGCCGATGTGGTGGCCCCCTCCGATCGCGCGATCGCCGAGAACCTCTATGCCCAGCTGGTCACGGTGGATACCGAGGGCGCGGTGAGTGCCGATCTGGCCGAGTGGATCCGCTCCGAGGACCGCCAGACCTATGAGATTCGGGTGGCCCGGGACCATAAATTTGCCGACGGTGAAGCGATCACCGCGGAGTCCTTTGTGGCCGCGTGGCGCGAGGCCGCGGCGGAAAAGAACCATCACCCGGCGGCCTATGTTTTTGCCGATATTCGCGGCTTTGGGTTTGAACCGGGCTCCGAGCTCACCGGGCTCACGGTGCTGGACGAGTATACGTTCCGCGTGGAACTCACCCGCCCCGTATTTGATTTTGTCTATCGGCTGTCCCAGCTGGCATTCTCGCCGTTGCCGAGCGAGGCCCTCAAGGATCCCGCGGCCTTCGCCCGCGCCCCGCGCGGCAACGGCCCGTTTATCGTGGAGCCCACGCCCGACAGCGGTGCGCTGACGCTGCTGGCCAATGAGAATTATCGCGGCCCGCGCCCACCCGCGCAAAAACGCATCATCGTGGACGTGGCGGAGGGACCGGAGGCGGCCCTCGCCGCAATCGAGGCGGGCACCGTATCCGCGGCGATCCCCGTGCCCGATCGCTCGCTGGAGACCCTGGTCATCCCGCGCCGGTTGGAACATTTTGATGGCGAGGAGGGCCGCCTGCGCCGCGCCGCGATTTCGCTCGCGCTGGACCGCGAGGCACTGAGCGCACAGATCGAGGACTCGATTGCAACCCCCGCTACCTCCTTCACCGTGCCGGGAAGCGTGGCCGGGAACCCGCTGGCGGATCTGCTCCCCGAGGCGGAGAACCCGCTGCGCCACGACCCCGAGCGGGCGGCGGCACTATGGCGGGAGGCGGATGCGCTCAACCCGTGGTCGGGCACCCTCACCCTCGCGGTGAATCGCGATGGCGGCCACGCGGGCTGGGGTACCGCGGCTGCCGCGCAGATCGGGCAGGCCCTGGGCATTAACGCCGAGGCGCAGGTGCTGGATAACTTCCTGGGCCTGCGCGCGGGCATTAACGATCGCAGCCGGCCGAGCGCGTTCCGCGTGGGCTGGGGCGTGGACTATCCGGCCGCCGCCGATGTACTCGACGCGCAGTACAGCACGGGTGGGCCCTCCAATGACGGCAATTACAGCGAGCCCGCGCTGGATGAGGCGCTGCGCGAGCTGGGGCAGGCCCCCGATCTTGGGGCCGCCACCGCGGCCGCGGATCGGGCCCAAAAAATTCTTGCGCGGGATCTGCCGGCGGTGCCGCTCTGGGTGCGTGCGCCGCATGTATTGCTCGCTCCGGGGGCCGCGGAGGTGCCCGTGGGCTGGAATGGAACGCCGCGTCTTGACCTGATTGGTGCCCCCGCTACGGGCGCAAAATGAGCCCCCTTGGAGGGTCAAAAAAACCGCGACCTATACCTCTCTTAATAGGGCGCAGAAATAGAGCCCATATTTAAGGGGCACACGCGGTCACGGTGGGGTGGTCGGGGAGTGGGGGAACTGCCTCTCGGGTATGCGCATCCTCGCGCAGAAATCGGGTATTGAATAGCATAACTCAGTATTCACAATATTGCGTCATTGCATTCCGGTTTCCGCGCCGCCGCGGCGGCTAGGCAAAGAGGCTGGGCCACCACGCTGCGGCCAGCGGATAACCCACAAAGCTCAGGGCGTCGATCACAAAATGCGCGATCACCAGCGGGGCCACCCGCCCCCAGCGCAGATAGCACCAGCCGAAGACCACGCCCATCACGATATTGCCAAAAAACGGCCCGATGCCCTGATACAGGTGATAGCTGCCGCGCAGCACGGCGGCCGAGAGGATGATGGTCCAGGCCGACCAACCCAGCGCGCGCAGCCGCTCAAAGAGATAACCCACCACGATGATTTCCTCGGTGAGTGCGGCCCGCGCCGCGGCGAGCAGCAGGATGGGGATCGTCCACCAGTACTGATCGGCGGGGGTGGGCACCACGTTCACCGTGATCCCCAGCCAGCGCCCGAGCGCGTAGAACGCAATCCCGGGAATACCGATCACGGCGAGCAGCAAAAACCCGCGGCCGATATCGGTGCGCAGCACCCGCGGCCCGCGATAGTCAAAACCGATCCGGGCAAATCCCGACCGTCCCGGCCGCCAGAGCAGATAGAGCACAAGGGCCACCGGGGCTAGGCCAAACGCAATCCCCAGAAACTGATTGGCAAAATCCACCCACTCGCGCGGATTGGTCGCGGCATTCAGCGCCGCCCCCTGGGAACCCAGCGGGGTTTCATCGGTCAGGCGCACGATGATGCGCAGGATGGAGTACACGGCGGAGGCCCCGAGCGAGAGCGCAAGCACAATTGCGATCTCGGTCCAGAGGCGCGCACGCGACTCGGGAGGGGTGGGGAGGGAGATGGTCATGCTCTACCTTCGCATCCGGGACCCACGGAAGGGAACCGCGGGTCCGCGCGCGCCCGCGAGTATAGGCCTCGGCCGGGCCCCGGGGATCAAAAATGGACGCAAATCGACGAGATTTAACAAAATTCGCCCAAATGATTTCTTGGAGGTAACAATTTTGGAGAAAATTTGGTTTTTTCGGCTGTGCTTCCCTAAGGTCTAACTAACCCACGCGGCAATACCGATTTCGATCGGGTTTGCCCGATTTCCCTGCACAGGAGGAAACATGAAGATCAATCGCATTGGCCTCGGCGCCGTTGCGCTGGCAGCGGTAGGCGCGCTTACGCTCGCCGGCTGCTCCAGCGACGCGGGCAATAAGCCCTCGACCAGCAGCTCCGATGGAATCGTCAAGACCAACGGTTCCGAGCCCGAAAACCCCCTGATCCCCGCCGGCACCAACGAGACCGGTGGCGGCCACATCGTCGACTCGATCTTCGCCGGACTCGTCTATTACGATGTGAAGGGTGACGTTGTAAACGATGTTGCCAAGTCCATCGAATCCGATGACGCCACCAACTTCACCATCACGCTCAACGATGATCGTACGTTCACCAATGGTGAGAAGGTCACCGCGAAGTCCTTTGTTGACGCCTGGAACTACAGCGCCAACCTCGACAACGCGCTGAACAACCGCAACTTCTTCGAGGACATCGACGGCTATAGCGAGGACACCGCGTCCGAGCTCACCGGACTCAACGTTGTCAGCGACACCGAGTTCACCGTGAAGCTCAAGGCCCCGACCTCCGACTTCGCCCAGCGCCTCGGCTATACCGCCTTCGCACCGCTGCCCTCCGTTGCCTATGAGGACATCGAGAAGTACGGCCAGAACCCCATCGGAAACGGCCCCTATAAGTTCGCCAGCGATACCGCGTGGACCCACAACGAGCGCGTTCTGCTGGTTGCCAACGAGGACTATAACGGCGGCCGCAAGGCACAGAACAAGGGCCTGACCTTCGAGTTCTATGACACGCTGGACTCGGCCTATGCCGACCTGCAGGGTGGCAACCTCGACGTGATCGACATGGTTCCCGACTCCGCACTGAAGACCTTCGAGTCCGACCTCGACGGCCGCGCCGTCACCCAGGAATCGGCCACCTTCCAGTCCTTCACCATCCCGGAGCGCCTCGAGCACTTCTCGGGTGAAGAGGGCATCCTGCGTCGTCAGGCCATCTCGCACGCCATCGACCGCGAGCAGATCACCGACGTAATCTTCAACAAGACGCGTACCCCCGCGAAGGACTTCTCCTCGCCCGTCATCCCCGGTTATACCGCGGATGTCCCCGGCAACGAGGTCCTCAAGTTTGACCCCACCAAGGCCAAGGAACTGTGGGCTCAGGCCGACGCCATCGCGCCCTGGACCGGTACCTTCAAGCTTGGTTATAACGCCAATGGTGACCACGCCGGTTGGGTCGACGCACTGACCAACCAGCTCAAGACCAACCTCGGCATCGAGGCAGAGGGCGAGCCCACGGCCGTCTTCGCCGACTTCCGTCAGCTGATCACCAGCCACACCATCCAGACCGCATTCCGCACCGGATGGCAGGCCGACTACCCGTCGATCTCCAACTACCTGCTCCCGCTGTACACCACGGGTGCCGGTTCCAACGACGGTGAGTACTCCAACCCCGAGTTCGACGCACTCGTGCGCAGCGGCCTCGAGGACCTCGACCAGAAGTCGGCCGAGAAGAAGTTCACCGAGGCACAGTCGGTTCTGTTCAAGGACCTGCCCGCGCTCCCGCTGTGGAACGCAACCGCCAGCGGTGGCTGGGGAGCCGACGTTGAGAACGTTCAGTTCGCCTGGAACTCCGTACCGGTGTACTTCGCTATCGAGAAGAAGTAACCTCTAGAGATATATTCTCACCTCATGTGGGGCGGGCGCCAAAAGGTGCCCGCCCCACAACATGCGCTTAACAAGCGCCGCTTTCATCCCCAGAGAGGCACGACTTCTAAAATGCGATTCTCCCCCTTCTACCCGACGGATTGAGATATGGCTAGGTTTATCTTTTTCCGCATTCTTCAGGCCATTCCGGTATTTTTGGGAACCACGTTCCTGATCTACTTCATGGTCTTCTCCATGCCCGGCGATCCGATTCTTGCCCTCTTCGGCGATCGGACGCCCAGCCCCGTGCTCCTCGAGCAGCTGCGGGCGCAGTACCACCTGGACCAGCCGTTTATCGTCCAGTACCTCTACTACATCGGTGGAATTTTCCAGGGTGACTTCGGAGTCTCGTATTCCGGTCAGCCCGTGGCCGAGATCCTCGCCGCCACGTTCCCCGTGACCCTGCGCCTCGCGCTCCTCGCACTCATTTTTGAGATGATCTTTGGAATTGGCCTCGGCCTGCTCAGCGGTCTGCGCAAGGGCGGCACGCTCGACTCGCTGGTGCTGGCACTGAGCCTCGTGCTGATCTCCCTCCCGATCTTCGTGATCGCGTTTGTCTTGCAATACTTCCTCGGCATTCAGTGGGGTCTCTTCCGTGTCACGGTGGGCCCCGGCGCCCCGTGGGCGGATCTGGTTCTCCCCGCTATCGTGCTGGCCACGGCCAGCTTTGCCCAGATCGTGCGACTGACCCGTTCCTCCGTGATCGAGACATCCGGAATGGACTTCGTGCGCACCGCGTACGGTAAGGGCCTGTCCCGGGGACGCGTTGTTCCCGTTCACATCCTCCGCAACTCGCTGATTCCCGTCGTGACCTATCTGGGTACCGACCTCGGAATCATGATCGTCGGCGCCACCGTCACCGAGGGAATCTTCAACGTTCCCGGTGTGGGACGCACGCTGTTCAAGGCGATTGGCCAGAGCCAGGGACCCACCGTTGTGTCCTTCGTGACGGTCATGGTGTTGCTCTACCTCGTGGTCAACCTCGTGGTTGACCTGCTCTATGCCGTGCTCGACCCAAGGATCCGGTATGTCAAATAATGAATATACGCCCGGACCCGGGCACTACGTCGCGCCGCTGGAGGAAACCCCCCTCCTCGCCGTTGACTCCGTAAAGATCGACGATAAGCCCAGCAACCTGTGGCGCGATGCGTGGCGCGATCTGCGTGGCCGGATTTCCTTCTGGGTATCCGCCGTGCTGATCCTGCTGGTGCTTATTGTGGCCGTGTTCCCGGGCCTGTTCACGTCGGTGAGCCCCACCGCCTGTGACCTGAACTCGAGCAACGCCGGCCCCGAGGCCGGCCACCTGCTGGGCTTCACCCGTCAGGGCTGTGACATCTACTCGCGCATCATCTACGGCACCGGAACCTCGGTCACCGTGGGTCTGATCGTGACCGTGCTGATCACCGGCCTCGGCCTGCTCTTCGGCTCGCTGGCTGGATATTATGGCGGACTCGTGGACTCGATCCTCTCCCGCGTGGGAGATATCTTCTTCTCGATTCCCTATATCCTCGCCGCCGTAGTTGTGATGTCGGTTCTCGCCCAGTACCGCAACGTCTGGGTGATCTCGCTCGCGATTGGTCTCTTCGCCTGGCCCTCCCTGGCGCGCGTGCTGCGCGCCGAGATTATGCGGGTAAAGCAGGCCGATTATGTCACCGCGGCCGTGGCCATCGGTGTGTCCCGCTTTAAGATCCTGATGCGTCACGTGATGCCGAACTCGATCTCCCCGGTCATCGTGATCACCACGATCTCGCTGTCCTCGGCGATCGTGGCCGAGGCCACGCTGTCGTTCCTGGGTGTGGGTCTTCCCCCGTCGGTCATGTCCTGGGGTAACGATATTGGCCAGGCCCAGACCACGCTGCGTACCGCACCGATGGCCCTGATCTACCCGTCCATCGCCCTGTCGCTCACCGTTCTGGCGTTTATTCTCCTCGGTGAGACGATCAGCGACGCACTCAACCCGAAGGCGAGGGCACGTCGATGAGCGAGCCTCTTCTGCAGATCCGCGATCTTGAGATCAGCTTCCGCACCCAGAGCGGCCCGGTAAAGGCCGTTCGCGGTGTGAGCTTCGACCTCAACGCGGGCGATACCCTCGCCATCGTGGGTGAGTCCGGTTCGGGCAAGTCCACGACCGCCACGTCGATCATCAACCTGTTGCCCGGCAACGGTGAGGTGACCGGCGGATCGATTAAATTCGACGGCAAGGAGCTCACCACGATGTCCCGCAAGGACATGGAGACGCTCCGCGGACGCGAGATCGGTTTTGTCCCGCAGGACCCGATGTCCAACCTCAACCCCGTCTGGAGCATCGGCTTCCAGGTGGAGGAGGCCGTGCGTGCCAACGGCATCGCCACCGGTCGCAAGGCCGTGAAGGCCCGCGCGATCGAGGTGCTGAAGGAGGCCGGCCTCGCCGATGCCGACCGCCGCATGAAGCAGTACCCCCACCAGTTCTCGGGCGGTATGCGTCAGCGTGTGCTGATCGGTATGGGCCTCTCGGCCAACCCGAAGCTCCTGATCGCCGATGAGCCCACGTCCGCGCTGGACGTGACCGTGCAGCGCGTGATCCTGGACCACCTGGAGACGCTCACGCGCGACCTGGGCACCGCCCTGATCTTCATCACCCACGACCTCGGCCTGGCCGCGGAGCGGGCGAAGAACCTCGTGGTGATGTACAAGGGCAAGATTGTCGAATCGGGCCCGTCCATCGACATCCTGCAAAACCCGCAGCACCCGTATACCAAGCGCCTGGTGGCGGCCGCACCGAGCCTGGCCTCGCGCCGGATTCAGTCGGCCGAGGCCGAGCTGCACAGCCTGGACTACGAGGCAGCGACCGGCACGATCGACTTCGACCTGGTGGCCCAGGCCGCCGAGCGCGCCGAGGCCAAGAAGGCCGCCCCGACCAAGCCCAATGCCATCGAGATCGATAACGTCACCAAGGTGTTTAAGATCCGGCAGGGAAGCGGTCGCACGGTGGACTTCACCGCGGTAGATAAGGTCAGCTTCGCCGTGGAAAAGGGCACCACCACCGCGATTGTGGGCGAGTCCGGTTCGGGCAAGTCCACCGTGGCGCGGATGCTGCTGCGCCTGGACGATGTCACCGAGGGGTCGATTCGCGTGGACGGCGAGGATATTTCCGAGCTGAATACCGAGGGCCTGCAGCGGTTGCGTCGCCGGATGCAGCCGGTCTTCCAGGACCCCTATGGCTCGCTGAACCCCCTGCAGTCCATCGGTAGCATCATCGCCGAGCCGCTGCGTGTGCACCGCGTGGGAAGCCGCGCCGAACAGCGCACCCGCGTCTCCGAGCTGCTGGACCAGGTCTCGCTTCCGCAGGCCGTGGCCAGCCGCTATCCGAACGAGCTCTCGGGTGGACAGCGTCAGCGCGTGGCCATCGCGCGTGCACTCGCGCTGAAGCCCGAGATCATCGTGCTGGATGAGGCCGTATCGGCACTGGACGTGCTGGTGCAGGCTCAGGTCCTGCAACTCCTCGCGGAGCTGCAGTCCGAGCTGGACCTGACGTATCTGTTTATTACCCACGACCTCGCGGTTGTCCGGGTGATCGCCGATAACGTCTGCGTCATGGAGAAGGGTCGCATCGTCGAGGCGGCGAGTACCGATGAGGTATTTGGCAATCCGAAGATGGAGTACACCCGCTCGCTGCTGGACGCCATCCCCGGCGCCGGCATCGCCCTGGGCCTGTAATAAAATAAGCATCACATCACTGGCGCGTGCCCGTACCGGCTGTTCGGTGCGGGCACGCGCCGCTGTTTTATCCCCGAAGAATTGAGAACCCATCGTGTTGCCCTGGAAACGAAACCGTCCCGAGAACGAGGCCGTCATGCGCACCGGCGCGGGGGTCTTTGCATTCTGGACCTTTGTGGTGCTTGCGGTGCTGCTGGTGGGGGAGGCCGCGCTGCGTGGCCGCTTTGATGTGGTCGCCGATGTGGCCCCCTGGGTCGCGCTGGTGCTGTGGGGCCTGTGGGTTCTGGCCTATCGCCCGCTGATCTCCTATGACGATTCCGGCGTGCGCGTGGTAAATATTTTTCGCACCGTGACCATGCCGTGGTCGCGGGTACGGGAGATCACCGACCGCTTGCAGATCTCCTTTGTGCTGCACGATGGCCGCACGATCCGCTGCTGGGGTGGCCCGATGAAGGCCCGCCCGCCGCGCAAGAGCCGCTTCACGCGCTCCTCGGGAATCCCCGATACCCCGCCGCCCACGCCGCTGGAGCAGCTCGAACGGGTCTGGGAGCCGGGTCGCTTTAGCAAGGATCCCGCGCCGGTCACCCAAACCTGGGACCTCGTGCCGATCATCTCCGGTGCCGTGATCCTGCTCTGGGTCGCGTTTACGCTGCTGCTGAAATAATTCCCGCGTTCATCGCGTTGTGATACTCTGACGGCCGCATTCTCCGTTGGTAGTTCCTGCGCCGATGCGCGGGTTGTGGGTGACATTTTTATCTCGATCGTCCCCCTCGATTCGCCGTGGGCGAAACCTACAAACTAGAATGAAAGTCAATCGGTGCGGTACAATTGTCCGTTGGGCGAAACCGCGCCCCACCGTTCATCTTCGACGTACTGCGATATTCTTGCGGCGTCATCACCTGCGAAGGACCTTTTTCATGGCGCTTGCCTCGCGCGAGAATCTCCGAAATGTGGCTATTGTTGCTCACGTTGACCACGGCAAGACCACCCTGGTCGACGCCATGCTGCAGCAGACGAACTCGTTTACTGCCCACGAGCACGTTGAAGAACGCGCGATGGACTCCAATGAGCTGGAGCGTGAGAAGGGTATTACCATTCTCGCGAAGAACACCGCTATTCAGTACGAGGGTGAGCACGCCAAGTCCGGCGCGATGACCATCAACGTGATCGACACCCCCGGCCACGCCGACTTCGGTGGCGAGGTTGAGCGCGGTCTGTCCATGGTGGATGGCGTGTGCCTCCTCGTGGATGCCTCCGAGGGTCCGCTGCCGCAGACCCGCTTTGTGCTGCGTAAGGCACTCGAGGCCAATAAGCCCGTAATTCTTCTGGTGAATAAGACCGACCGTCCCGATGCCCGCATCGACGAGGTTGTTGCCGAGAGCCAGGACCTGCTGCTGGGTCTGGCCTCCGATATGGCCGATGAGCACCCCGACCTCGACCTCGACGCCATCCTGAACGTGCCCGTGGTTTATGCCTCGGGTAAGGCCGGCCGCGCCTCCTCGAATAAGCCCGAGAACGGCGAGCTGCCCGATTCCGAGAACCTCGAGCCGCTGTTTGCCGCGATCATCGAGCACATCCCCGCACCGCAGTACGACGATGAGGCACCGCTCCAGGCCTGGGTTACCAACCTGGACTCCTCGCCGTTCCTCGGCCGTCTGGCACTGCTGCGCGTCATCAACGGTGAAATCCGCAAGGGCGAGACCGTGGCCTGGGTTAAGAACGACGGCACCACGTCCAACGTGCGCATCACCGAGCTGTTCATGACCCGTGCCCTCGACCGCTACCCGGCCGAGAAGGGTGGCCCCGGCGATATCGTTGCCGTGGCCGGTATCCCGGAGATCACCATCGGTGAGACCCTGGCCGACCCCGAGGACATCCGCCCGATGCCCGCGATCCACATCGATGACCCCGCCATCTCGATGACCATCGGTGCCAATACGTCGCCGCTGGTTGGTCGCGTGAAGGGCCATAAGCTCACCGCCCGCATGATCAAGGACCGCCTCGACCGCGAGCTGATCGGTAACGTTTCGCTCAAGGTCCTCGACATCGGCAAGCCCGATGCCTGGGAGGTCCAGGGTCGTGGAGAGCTCGCACTGTCGATCCTCGTGGAGCAGATGCGTCGCGAGGGCTTTGAGCTCACCGTGGGTAAGCCCCAGGTAGTGACCAAGCGCGTAGACGGCAAGGTTCACGAGCCCTATGAGCACCTCACGATCGACGCCCCCGAGGAGTACCTCGGCGCGATCACGCAGCTCCTTGCCGCCCGTAAGGGTCGCATGGAGGGTATGTCGAACCACGGCACCGGCTGGGTCCGCATGGAGTTTGTTGTTCCGGCTCGTGGCCTCATCGGCTTCCGCACCGAGTTCATGACCCAGACCCGCGGTACCGGTATCGCCAACTCGCTCTCCGCGGGCTATGAGCCCTGGGCCGGTCAGATCATCACCCGTAATAACGGCTCCATCGTCTCCGACCGCGCCGGCGTGGTCACCCCGTTTGCCATCATCGCCCTGCAGGAGCGCATGAGCTTCTTTGTGCAGCCCACCGAGGATGTCTACGAGGGAATGGTTATCGGCGAGAACTCGCGCGCCGATGACATGGACGTAAACATCACCAAGGAGAAGAAGCTCACCAATATGCGTGCAGCCTCCTCCGACTCGTTTGAGTCGATGACGCCCTCGCGCATCTTCTCGCTCGAGGAGTGCCTCGAGTTCGCCCGTGAGGACGAGTGTGTTGAGGTCACCCCCGAGGCGATCCGTATTCGCAAGCTGGTGCTGCCCGCGGGTGACCGCCAGCGCGAGTACTCGCGCCTGAAGAAGCAGTCCGAGCAGCAGGGCTAAGTCCCTCCGCCTCTCCCACGCCCCGCCCCTCGCTCCCGAGGGGCGGGGCGTGTTGTTATGTCGGGGGATGACGCGCGGCGGCCGCCGCGCGCGGCCCGGGCGCTAGGCTGGGGCCATGAGTGGGGCCGCGGCGCGCGGATGGGTGCGCGAGTATCGGGGGAGCGCCGAGGTGCGTGCGGTTATCCGGCAATCGCTCGCGGTAGCGGCGGCGACAAGCCTCTACGGCGTGAGTTTTGGTGCGCTTGCGGTGGCCTCGGGCCTGAGCATCGGGCAGGCCTGTGTGCTGAGCCTGCTGCTGTTTTCCGGGGGATCGCAGTTTGCGCTGATCGGGGTGCTCGCCTCGGGCGGCATCGCCAGCGGCGCCCCCGCGACGCTGGGTTCCACGCTGCTGGGCGCGCGGAATGCGGTCTACGGGATGCGGATGCGCCAGATCATCGGCGGGTCGTTCTGGCGACGCCTCGCCGCGGCCTGGATCACGATCGACGAGTCCACGGCGGTGGCGCTGGCCCAGCGCACGCGCCGCCTGCAACGGGTGGGGTTCTGGGTCACCGGGATCGGAATCTATCTGGGCTGGAACCTCTCCAGCGCGCTCGGGGCGGTGATCGGCGATCTGCTCGGGGATACCCGCGCCTTTGGGCTGGATGCCGCGGCGGCCGCGGCCTTCCTGGCACTGCTCTGGCCGCGCCTGAAAAACCTGGAAACCGTGGCGGTCGCGGTCTCCGCGGCGCTGCTCGCGGTGTTGCTGACCCCGGCGCTGCCGCCCGGGCTTCCGATCATCGGTGCGGCCCTGCTCGCCGTGCTGCTGGGTCTCGCGGGGTGGCGCGCGGACGGCGGGGTGCGCCGGGTGCGCGGGAGGGTGCGGCCATGACGCTGTGGCAGATCGTATTGCTCGCCTCGATCCTGGGGCTGGGGATGAAGCTGCTGGGTTATAGCCTGCCGCAGTGGTGGCTCGAGCGGCCGCTGATCGCGCGCGCCACCGATCTGCTCACGATTGGCCTGCTGGGGGCCCTGGTGGCCGTTCAGACGACCGCACACGCGGATGGCCTGATCCTGGATGCCCGGCTGCCCGCGCTGGCCGTGGCGGCCATCCTGCTGGCCTTCCGGGTGCCGTTCCTCGCCGTGGTGCTGGCGGCAGCGATAACCGCGGCGCTGCTGCGCGCGCTCACAGGTATGGGATAGCGGGGCCGGGGCGGGCGTTAAAAGAGCCCGCGCTCCTCGGAGAGCAGCTGCGAAAATGTGTGTTCCGCCACGGCGGTCAGGACGGGATTATCCCCGGCCTCGGTGATCATGGCGCTGGCCATCAGCAGCGCCCAGCCCTGCGCGCGCTCCAGCAGCGGGCCGTCCACGTCGTAGCAGGGCTCAAAGCCGTTAAAAAACTCCTCGCGCGCCGCCGGTTCCAGGGTGAGCCACGCGGTGGCCACATCGGTGGCGGGATCGCCCGCGGTCAGATCGCCAAAATCGATCACGCCCGCGAGATCCATCTCGCCGTCCTCGGCGGTGCGGCAGATGAGGTTATTGGGGTGCAGATCGCCGTGCAGCCACAGCGAGAGGCCGGTCCACTGCGGGGCACGCAGCGCCTGCTCCCAGATTTCCAGGAGCTGATCGGCCTGCGCAATTCTGCCCGAGGCCAGTCGCTCGCGCACGCTGTGATCGCGATGCGCGAGGGGGCCACCACGATAGGAGTTTTCGGGCGCGCTGGCCGGGGCCGCGCGCTGAAAGGAGCCAACAAAATGGGCCAGCGGGGCCGCGAGGTGATCGCGGCTTGCGGGCGGAACGCTCGCGACGGTCTCGCCCTCGATCCACGGCACAATCGACCACGGGCGCGGGAAATCGGCGCTCGCCTGCCCGGCAATCAGGGCCACCGGGGTGGCGGTATCCACGCCCTCGCTCAGCAGCGGCAGCCAGCGCTGCTCGGTTTCGATGATGCCCGAGGCATAGGCGCGCCGCGGCAGGCGGATCGCATGCTCGGGGCCGATGCGGTAAATGACCGCGTCAAAACCCTCACCCGAGGCCACCGGCGTGTGATGCGCGAGCGAGGGTGCCCCGGTGCGCAGAATGCGCGAGACGAGGGCCTCGTCGATCCGGATGTCGGCTTCGGGTAAAAATGCCATGATCAGCGGCCGCATCCTTTCACGTCGGGGGCGGTGGTAATGGAAGATTCCAGAATACAAGAATCCTCGCGAACACGCGTATCGGACAGTCGCTATTGAATGGGCAGACCCGGCCGCTTTGCCGCGGCCGGGTCGCCCAGGCGGCTAGCTAAACAGGCCCTGACCGATATAGCCTCCCGGCGTAGCCCCCGGTGGGACCGCAAAAATGCCCGAGCCGATATGTCGAATGTACTCGTTGAGCAGATCGCTTTTTCCGAGCGCATGCTGCATCGGAATAAATTGTTTTTGCGGGTCGGATTGGAAGCAGATGAAGAAGAGTCCGGCGTTCAGGCGGCCCAGGTTGTCATTGCCCTCCACATAGTTATAGCCGCGGCGCAGCAGCCGAGCGCCGCCGTTGCTCTCGGGATGGGCGAGGCGCACATGCGAGTCGATCTCCAGCCCGCGCCCATCGGGGCCGTTCTCGGTGAGCCTGACCGGGGTGAACTCGGTGCCGCCCGAGAGCGGGGCGCCCTCGCCCTTATTGCGCCCAAAGATGCGCTCCTGTTCGCCAAGCGAGGAGCGGTCCCAGGTCTCGATGATCATCCGGATTTTGCGGGTGACCAGATAGGAGCCGCCCGCCATCCAATCGCCGCCGCCGGCCCA
This sequence comes from Mycetocola spongiae, assembly GCF_020424085.1. Taxonomy (NCBI): domain Bacteria; kingdom Bacillati; phylum Actinomycetota; class Actinomycetes; order Micrococcales; family Microbacteriaceae; genus Mycetocola; species Mycetocola spongiae. The sequence continues at coordinate 3,046,322 of NZ_CP080203.1, forward strand.
GACCTGCCGATCCACCACCGCGGTATCCTCGGCCTTGATATTGGCCGTGCCGTCTTTAAACCCAAAGAGGTTGCGCTCGGTCACCTGCCGGGTGGAGGTGGAGGAGGTGCGGCCAAATCCCAGCTGCGACCAGCGGATCGACGCCCGCCCAAATGCGATTCGGGAGAGATTGCGGATGGCGTGCACCGCCACCTGCGGATCGTTTGCGCAGGCCTGAATGCAGAGATCGCCGCCCGAGATCGCCGGATCGAGGGTATCGCCGGAAAAATGCGGGAGGTCCACAAGCGGCCCGGGGCGGCGCTCGGCCAGCCCATAGCGGTCTTGGCCCTCGGCCGTGCGAAATAGCGTGGGCCCAAAGCCAAACGTGATGGTGAGCCCGGCGGCATCCAGCCCGTGCGCCTCTCCCGTGTCATCGGGCGGGGCCAGCGGCGATCCGCCCACCGCGCCGCGCTCGGAGACCTCAAGGCCGCGCGTGAGGCGCTCGGCCGCGATCGTCCAATCGGTGAGGAGGGCGATCAGCTCCTCGCGGTCCACCGCCGCCGAGAGATCATAGGCGGCAAAGTGCAGGCGATCCTGGGTGGGGGTGACGATGCCCGCCTGATGCGTGCCATAAAAAGGGTAGGTAGTGGCCTCGGGGGAGCCCGCCACGGAGGATCCGATCAGCGCACCCCCGACCCCACCCACCGCGAGTCCGCCCGCGGCGGCCCCGGCAAGCCCCATCAGGGCCCGCCGGGACAGCCCGGGACGGGGCTCCCCGGACCCGGCGGAATCGGCCGGGGTGGCCGCGCGTTCCTCCGGGTTATCCTGCCGCGAATCCCGGTCCCGTTGGGCAGACATTATTCCGCGATACCCAGCACGGTATGGGTGAGCTTGGACAGCGGCTCGGATAGCGCGTTGATGCTATCGGAGAGCTCCTTTACCTGCGCGGTGCTCAGATCGGTATAGCTCACGAAGCCGTCCGCGAGCGAACCGTGCTGGGCGAGCAGCTCGTTGAGCGCGGTGAAGCGGCGCTCGATCGTGGCGGAGAGGGTTTTGCCCTCCTCGCCCGAGGCCTCGGCGATCTCCCGCACATTGCCAAAGGCCACCGAGGCGCCCTCCACATTTGCCTGGAAATCGTAGAGATCGGTATGGCTGAACTCGTCCTCCTCGCCCGTGATCTTGGAACCGGCGACCTCGTCCAGCAGGCCAATCGCGCCATTGGAGATATCGGCCAGGCTCACCGTGAAATCGGGGGCGTAGACCAGGTCATAAAGCTCCTGGACGTTTTCGTCCAGCCCATCGGCCAGGGCGGTGCGTCCCGCCTGATCCGCGGGGGTATAGCCCTCGGGGGCCCAGAGGTTTTTCTCGATCGCGTGGAATCCGGTGAAGTTGATGCCGTCCTCCTCGGCCATCGGCTCGCGGAAGTCGATCTTCGGATCCAGGTCACCAAAGGCCTCGGCGGTGGGCTCGATGCGCTCATAGTGCACGCGGGTGAGGGGGTAGAGGCGGCGCGCGGTCTCGTCGTCTCCCGCACGATAGGCGGCGGTGAACTCCTTGACCGCGGGCAGCAGCTCGCCCACCTGATCCTTGACATAGCCCACATAATTGGCCACGGCGAGGTCGGTGCGCTCCTGCTCATTGGCATCAAGCTTCACGGCCTCACCGGTCACGGTGAATGCGGCGGTGCCGATACCCTTGCCCACCATGCCGAGCTTGCACTCGGTATAGTACGTGCCCGGGTTGAGGTGGGCCACATAGTCCACGGTCTGGCCGGGGGTGATATTTTCCTTCTCGCCAACGATGCGCAGCTTATCCTCGGCGAGGATCTCAAACTCGTTCACCTGGGTGCCGTTATTGGTCACGGTGAATTTAATCGTGCCGGCCGCCGTGCTATCGGTGCTCACCACGCAGGTGTCATCGGTGATGCCCACGGTGATGGCCGCGGCCGCGGGGTTATTGGCCACGCAGCCGGTCAGCACGAGGGCGAGCGCGGCGGTGCCGGTGAGCGCGGCGAGGGGGCGGGGATTTTTCATGCGGAGACTCCAGGGGAGAGGGGGGTGGTGGATGCCGTGGCGCGGGGCCCGCGGTGCGAACTGATGCGATAAAAAGCGGTGATGCAGATCAGCAGATAGGCGAGCCAGGCGCCGAGCTGAAGCCAGGTGGGGGACGGGGTGAAGTTGAGGAAGCCCCCGAGCAGCGTGCCGTACCAGCTGGTGGGCGGGATGGCGGCGCTGATATCAAACGCGGAGATGCCCCAGCCGGGGAGTGCGCCGGCCTCCTGAAGATCGCCGATGCCGTAGGCGAGCACACCCGCGGCCACAACGATCAGCGCATAACCGGTCCAGGTGAAAAACGTGCCGAGGTTGATGCGGATCAGGCCGCGATAGATGAGGATCTCGATCACTACGGCCGTGAGGATGCCCAGCAGTGCGCCGCCGAGGGCGCCCGCCTCGCTGGATCCCGGGCCCACCCGGGCCAGGATAAACAGGGCGGTTTCGATGCCCTCGCGGCCCACGCTGAGGAAGGCCAGGAGCACGACGCCCCAGCCGGTTCCGGCCGCGGCGCGGTCGATTCCGGAGTGCAGATTGCCCTTGAGATCCTTGGCGGTTTTGCCCATCCAGAAGATCATCCAGGTGACAAAACCCACGGCAATAATGGACAGGCCGCCGCCGAGGATCTCCTGCGCCTGAAACGTGAGCCCATAGGGGCCCCAGGTGAGGGCGGCGCCCACGCCGATGGACAGGGCGAGGGCGATCGCGATGCCCAGCCAGACCCGACCGAGCAGATCGCGGCGGTCGATCTTGACCAGATAGGCGATGAGGATGCCCACGATAAGGGCGGCTTCCAGCCCCTTGCGCAGGCCAATGAGGTAGTTAGCGAACACGTTTTCCTTTTTCCCGGTTTGATCACACCGGTCGCGCGCAATGTTCGTGCGGCCGCGAAAAGAAAGGTTAGCATGGCCTAACCTTGGCGCGGTTATTTTTTAGCCCGTTTGGGGCGATTTTGGAGAAATGGCCCCGCGCTTGCCCGGGATCACGCGGCGCGGGGCTCGTGAGTTTTTTTATGACGCGGGGGTTCGGTGGTCCCGCCGCGGATGGTTTTCTCGGGGCTCTCGCGCGGGGCGGGGTCGCGCGCCGGCCCGGAGTGGAGAAAAAAGCCGCGGGGTTTTCCCGGAAAAACGTTGACTTAGTAAAAATCTTCAATATAGTTAACGCACTGGCCGAATTAGGAAAGGGTGGCACCGCATCATGGTTGATGACGATAATAACCTCGCTCCCGGCCAGGTTAAAGCCCTGCTGACCACGATCGGTTCCCAGGTGCGGACGCTGCGCAAGGAACGAGGGCTCACCCTTAATGCGCTGTCCGAGACCACGGGCCTGAGCCCGGCCATCGTGTCACAGATCGAGCGCGGCCTCGCGAACCCGTCGTTTACGACACTCGCCCAGCTCGCTCACGGACTGGAAATCCCGGTGGGAAAGTTTTTTTCCGCCGCCGAGGAATCCCGTTCGCCCGTCGTTCGCAAGGCCGACCGACGCAACCTTAAAGGAGTATCGCGCAAGTCCGTGGGGGAGGCCGTATATGAGCTTCTCACCCCGGACCTCAACGGTATGATCGAGGCCCATTGGATCGTTAGTCCCCCCGGCCATAACACCAGCGATACCCCGTTCCGGCACGGCGGCGAGGAATTTGGCATCATCCTCTCCGGCCGCAAGGATGTCTATCTTGATGGCGTGTGCTACACGCTTGACGCGGGTGATTCCATCACCTACTCCTCCGAAATACCTCACTGGTATGTGAACTCCTACGATGAAACCTGCGTGGCCATCTGGGTGAATACGCCACCCACCTGGTAGTTCGCGGGTCGCGTGGCCTTCGCGCGTACCGCCCCCGTTAGAAGTCTCATTCCGCCGCTGGTGTAGTCCCCGACCACGGCGGTGCTGAGTCGTACCCTTTTGCGCCAATGAAGGCGCAGCCGAAAGGACTCAAAATGCTAGACAACGCCGTCCAGACCGCAGCCCCCTCCCGAAAATTCACCCCCGATGTCAGCCGCGCCCTGCGCGGACTGGGCCTCGGGAACGCCATGGAATGGTACGACTGGATGATCTTCGGACTCCTCTCGGCCTTTATCGGGCCCAATTTTTTCCCCTCCGATAACGCCCTCTCGGCCACGCTCGGCGCGCTCGCCGTATTCGCCATCGGCTTTGCCTTCCGCCCCCTCGGCGGAATCCTGCTGGGGACCCTGGCCGACCGCATCGGCCGCCGCCGAATCATGCTGCTCTCGGTGGGGCTGATGTCGGTGACCACGCTGATCATCGCAATCGCGCCGACCTATCAGCAGATCGGCGTCTGGGCCGGCGTGATCCTCCTCGCCTGCCGCATCTTCCAGGGCATCTCCGCGGGGGTGGAGGCCCCGCTATCCACCTCACACGCGCTCGAACTCGCCCCCGAGGGGCGCGAGGGCATGGTGGCCGGGCTCATGTCGTTTTATGTGAACTTCGGAATCCTGATCGCCTCGCTCACGGCGTTTGCCTGCACCTCGATCCTCGGTGCCGAGGTGATGGCCGACTGGGGCTGGCGCGTGCCCTTTGCCCTCGGTGCCCTCTTTGGCCTGGTGGTCCTGATCATCCGGCGCACGCTGCCCGAGACCATGGCCCCCGAGGAGCTCGCCGAGAACACCACCCGCCGCATCTGGGGCGCGATCCGCAAGCACTGGATGGCGATCCTCGCGATTGTTTTCATCGTGGGAGCCGTGCAGGCCTATAACTACGCCTGGACCGTGGGGCTGCCCAACTCGGCCCGCGCCACCTTTGGCGAAAACCCCACCGCGGTCTTCGCGGTGAGCTCCGCCCTGGCCTTTGTGATGCTGATCGGTAGCTGGGTGGTGGGCCGCCTGGCCGATGGCCGCTCGATGTCGAAGTGGTTTATCGTCTCGCGGCTGCTCGCGATCCCCTCGGTGTTCCTGATGCTGCTCTATGTGGCACCCGGAATGGGCGGATTCACCGCCGTGATGCTGGGCGGATCCGTGGTGCTGGTGCTGAATATGACGCTCTATAACGTCGTCAGTTCAACCCTGCTCCCCAAGGCCTGCCGCGGAACCGGTGTGGCCGTGGGCTATGGCGTGGGTGTGGCCGTCTTCGGCGGCACCGCCTCCTATCTGCTGGTCTGGCTGCAGTCCGTCGGCGCTACCTGGGTCTTCCCGGTCTACGTCGCGGTGCTGTGTGCCCTGAGTCTTGTGTTTTATCTGCTGGCCCGCGCTCGGACCGGCCTCTTCATCGGAAACTAAGGAATAACATCATGATCTCCCTCGATCTCATCACCCGCACCGACGACCTGCGTGCCCCCGTGATCTCCCGCTCGGATGTCCTCGTGGTGGGCGGAGGCCCCGCCGGGGTCGCCGCGGCCGTGACCGCCGCCCGCTCGGGCGTCTCGGTGACCCTGCTTGAGCGCTATTCGGCGCTCGGCGGGCTCGCCTCGGGCGGCATGGTGCTGGTGCTCGACGATATGGTCAACGGCCCGGAAATCACCGTGACCGGAATCGTGAGCGAGTATATCGACCGGCTCAAGCGCCTGGGTCTCGCCGTGGACCCGCCCGAGGAGGACCGCTATGCCTCCACCGAGACGTGGAACCGCTGGGGACGCTACGGCCTCTTCGATTTCCACTCCCACGTCACCCCGAAGCCGATCTGCTATGCCGCCGCCTTTGACCCGGACGGCTGGAAGCGCGTCTCGAATGACCTCGTGCGCGAGGCCGGCGTGAACGTGCGCCTGCACTCCTGGTTCTCGCGGCCGATCGTGGATAACGGCGTGATCAAGGGCGTGATTTGTGAGACCAAGAGCGGGCCGCAGGCGTTCCTCGCCGATGTGGTGATCGATACCACGGGAGATATCGACGTGGCCTCCCGGGCGGGCGCCAGCTATGTGCAGGATAACTACCTCACCACGCTGGTGTTCCGCCTGGGCGGCATCGATACCGACGCCGCCGAAAAATTCGAGCAGGAGAACCCGGCCGAGGCGCGCGCCCTCAACCGCAAGATTAAGCGCATGCTCGGCGGGGCCTGGGAACTGTGGTGGCTGAAGACCCCCGTGCCCGGCGTGGTGTGGTGCAACGCCCCGCACCTGACCGGGTTTAACGGCCTCGACCCCGAGGACATGACCAATGCCGAGTTCCTCGCCCGCGACCGGATCATGGAGACCGTGGACTTTGTGCGCGAAAACCTCCCCGGGTTCTCCGGGGCCTATGTGCTGGATGTGGCTCAGCAGATGGGGGTGCGCCAGACCCGCCTCCTCGAGGGCGAATATGTGATGACCAAGGAGGACGTGACCACGCGCCGCCACTTCGCCGATTCGGTGGCCCGCGGCCGCGATTATTATTACCCCTATCGCTCGCTGCTGCCGCGCGAGGTGGACGGGCTGCTGGTGGCCGGACGCCATTATTCGGCCACGCCCGAGGCCCAAAAATCCTCGCGCGAGATCCCGCCGTGCATGGCCATGGGCCAGGCCGTGGGGGTGGCCGCGGCGCTCGCCGTGGACGCCGGAATCCGGGTGCGCGACGTGAACCCCACCGATATCCAGGCGGGCATGCACCGGCACGGGGCCGATCCGGGAGATATCCCCTCGGCCAATGCCACGATTGACGCCGAGACGGCGGTGCTCTCATGAGCGAGACACAGGCCCTGGGGGGCATCACCGTGGTGGACTTCACCCAGGTTTATATGGGGCCCAGCTGCACCCAGATGCTCGGGGATTTTGGGGCCAATGTCATCAAGGTGGAGCGCCCGGGCCTCGGCGATATCTCCCGCAATTCCTTCCCCGACCGGGACGGCCAGGACAACCCGATTTTCCTCTCGATCAACCGCAATAAGCGCAGCCTCTCGGTGGATACCCGCACCGAGGAGGGCAAGAGTGTGCTGCGCGAGATCATCGCGACCGCCGATGTGGTGGTATCCAATTTCCGCTCCGGCGTGATGGAGCGGATGGGCTTTGGTTATGAGGAGCTCGCGGCCACCAATCCGCGGCTGATCTGGGCCTCGGGCACCGGCTTTGGAAATACCGGACCCTACGCGGCCAAGGGCGGTCAGGACGTGATCGCGCAGGCCTATTCGGGCGTGATGTGGCGGCGCGAGAGTGCCGATACGCCGCTCTCGGTCTATCCCACAACCCTCGCCGATTACACCACGGGCATGCACCTGATGCAGGGCATTCTGCTGGCCCTGCGCTCGCGCGAGGCCACCGGCCACGGCCAAAAGGTGGAGGTCACGATGTACGACTCGATGCTGCATATGCAGATGCAGGAGGCCTGCATGCAGCTCAACCGGGGCTATGAGGTGAACTGGGGTGCGATGCCGCTGAGCGGGGTTTTTGCCACGAGCGACGGCGCCGTAACCATGGTGGGTGGCTTCACCGAGAACGCGCTGCACCATATCTCGCGCGCGCTGGAGCTGGACGAGGACCTTTCGCTGCGCCCCGAATACGCGACGCTGCAGGAACAATTTGACCGCAAACCCGAGCTACAGGCCATCTTCCGCGCCGAGTTCCCCAAGCGCACCACCGCCGAGTGGACCGACCGGCTCGAGGCCGAGGGCCTGCTGAACGCCCCGGTATTCACGCTGGAGGACACGCTGAATGACGCGCAGACCGCCGCGAATAACATGATCGTCGAGGCCGAGCATCCCACCGTGGGAACCGTGCGCATGCTCGCCGCGCCCATCCACCTCTCGGGCACCCCGGCCCGGGTGGGCAGGGCCGCGCCGCGCCTCGGGGAACATAACCGCGAGATCCTCGCCGAGAACGGATTTGACGAGGCCACCATCAACCGACTGCATGAGCTGGGGGTATTGCGATGACCTACGCATTTGAGGGAAACCGGGACGGCGTGAACGTGGAGGTGCGCGATCACGTCGCGCATGTCACGATCGACCGGCCCGAGGTGCTCAACGCGGTGGACCGCGTCACCCACGACCGGCTATGCGCGATCTGGGACGGCATCGAACAGAACCGCGGCGTGCACCTCGTGGTGATCACCGGCGCCGGCGAACGGGCGTTTTGCGCCGGGGCCGATATGTCCACGGGGGGCGTGGGCAAAACCGGGGTCGAGTACTGGGCCGACCTGGATCCCAACGGGTTTGGGGGGATTAGCCTGCGCCGCACGCTGGATATCCCCGTGATCGCCCGGGTGAACGGCTATGCGCTGGGCGGGGGCATGGAGATCATGCTCGGCGCGGACATCATCATCGCCTCCGAGACCGCCCGGATGGGGCTGACCGAGCCGCGCATGGGCCGGCTCGCGCTCGACGGCGGCATCACCCAGCTGGTGCGCAAGATTCCCTATGCGCAGGCGATGGGCATGCTGCTGACAGGGCGCAAGGTTGAGGCGCGCGAGGCCGCCGCGATGGGGCTCGTGACCGAGGTGGTCCCCGCCGATCAGCTGGACGCAGCGGTGCAGCGCTGGATCGAGGACGTGCTCGCCTGCGCCCCCAGCTCGCTGCGGGCAGTGAAACAAATGGTGACCCGCACCGAACATATGACCGCGCGCGATGCCCGGGCCGCCCGGCTCCCCGCGCTCATGGAATCGCTGGCCGGAACCGATCAGGACGAGGGGGTGCGCGCCTTCCAGGAGAAGCGCCGCCCGCAGTGGAAGGAAGACTAGTGTCGAAAAAATTTGCCCCGCTGCCCCCGGGCGTCTGGGGAGTCGTGGCCACACCGTTCCAGGGCAGCGCGCTGGATATCTGTACCGATAGCCTGTCCGAGATCGTGGAGGCCTATCAGCGGATCGGGGCCACCGGGCTGACCGTGCTGGGCGTATTTGGGGAGGCGCTCTCGCTCACCAGCGAGGAGCGCGCGCTGGTGCTGGAGGTGGTCTGTGAATCCTCCACCCTGCCGCTTGTGGTGGGGATCACCGCGCTCGCGACGCGGCCCGCGATCGACGAGGTGCGGGTGGCCCAGGCCGCGGCGGGCGAGCGGATCAGCGCCGTCATGGTGCAGGCCAACTCGGCCCGGCCCACCGTGCTGATCGATCATCTGCGGGCGATCCACGCGGCCACCGGCGCCGCGATTATGCTCCAGGACTATCCGGCCTCAAGCGGCGTGAAGGTCCCCACCGAGACCATCATCGCCGCCGCCACGGCCTGCGATTTCCTGGTTGGGATTAAGGCCGAGGCCCCGCCCACCGCCGCCGCGATCGCCGCGATTACAGCGCGCGTGGACGTGCCCGTATTTGGTGGGCTCGGCGGAACAGGGCTGCTTGATGAGCTTCTCGCCGGGGCCGCGGGGGCGATGACCGGGTTCTCCTATCCCGAGGCGCTGGTGGCCTGCGTGCGCGCCTGGCGGGAGGAGGGTTATGCCGCGGCCAGCGCCGCGCTGCGGCCCTATCTGCCGCTGATCAACTTTGAACAGCAGCCCGGGGTCGCGCTCGCCCTGCGCAAGGAATGCCTGCGCCAGCGCGGCTGGATCCTGGACTCGGGTGTGCGCACCCCCGCCGCCCCCTTCCCCGAGGCCCTGCATGCCGCGATGCGCCTGCACCTCGACGAGGCGGCCCACGCCCTGGCCGAAACGGTGGCCTGATGGACCTCGGAATCGCGGGCAAAACCGCGCTGATCCTGGCCTCCTCGAGCGGACTGGGGCTCGCGGTGGCCGAGGCGCTCGCCGCGGAGGGCGCGCGGGTAATCATCACCGGCCGCCGCGCCGATCTTGTGCGCCGCATCGCCGCGCGGCTGCCCGGGGCCGTGGGCCTGACCGCTGATATCACCGGGCCCGGGGGAGCCCAAAAGCTGCTGGAGGACGTGGCCCGCGCGGCGGGAGACGTGGATATCCTGGTGCTGAACGGGCCCGGGCCGCGCGCGGGAACCGCGGCCTCGCTGGGCAGCGAGGACGTGGCCGGGGCCATCGAGACGCTCCTGATCCCGCAACAGCGCATCGTGGCGGCCCTGCTGCCCGGAATGCGCGAGCGCGGGTGGGGGCGCATCGTGGGCATCGGATCCAGCGGTATCGTCACGCCCCTGCCCAATCTGGCGCTGTCCAATATCGGGCGCGCGGCCCTCGCCGGCTATCTGAAGACCCTCGCGAGCGAGGTCGCCGCCGATGGGGTCACCGTGAACATGGTGCTGCCCGGGCGGATTAATACCGCGCGCGTGGCCGAATTAGATGCCGCGGCGGCCGGCCGGCGCGGAATGACCCCCGAGGCCGTGGCCGCGGAATCCCGCGCCGCGATCCCCGCCCGCCGCTATGGCACCGCGCGCGAATTTGGCGATACCGCCGCGTTCCTATGCGGCACCCCCGCGTCCTATATCACCGGCGTCGCACTGCGCTGCGACGGCGGACTTGTCACTATTCTCTAGCTTTGGAACGGATCATCATGAACGCACAGGCCCAAAACCTTATTAACGGCGAGTGGACCGGCGCGGGCGATGTCGCCCGCGAAAACCCGGCCCGCCCGGGCGAGATCGCGGTGGTCTCGCCGCGCTCGGATCGCGCCACACTGAATACCGCTATCGAGGCGGCCGGCGCCGCGCAGACAGGCTGGGCAGCGCTGCCGCTGCCCGCGCGCGGGGCGATCCTGCTGCGTGCCGGGGAGCTGCTCGCGCAGCGCCGCGAGGCCGTGGCCGAGGACCTGGTGCGCGAGGAGGGCAAGCTGCGCGGCGAGGCGCTCGGGGAAGTCACTCGGGCGAGCGATGTGCTGCGCTTTTTTGGTGGCCTGGGATGGGCTGCCAGCGGCGAGGTCCTGCCGAGCGGGCTGCCCGATACCGTGATCACCACCCGACGCGAACCGCTGGGGGTCTTTGGCCTGATCACCCCGTGGAACTTCCCGATTGCGATCCCCGCGTGGAAGAGTGCACCCGCGCTGCTGAGTGGAAACTCCGTGGTGTTAAAGCCCGCCGAGCTCACACCGATGTCGGTGAATCACCTGGCCCGCGCGCTGCAGGACGCGGGGCTTCCCGCCGGGGTGCTTAATATCGTGAATGGCCGCGGCAGCGAGATCGGCGATGGCCTGGCCCGGGACGAGCGCATCGCGGGGCTGTCCTTCACCGGTTCCACCGGGGTGGGCCTGGGCCTGCACCAGATCCTGAGCGCCCGCCGCGCCCGCGTGCAGCTTGAAATGGGCGGTAAAAACGCCGTGCTGGTGCTGGATGATGCCGATCCGGCCGCGGCCGCGCGGGTGGTGGCCGCGGGCGCGTTTGGCCTCACCGGTCAGGCCTGCACCGCGACGTCGCGCGTCTATGTCACGCCCGGAATCCGCGCCGCGTTCCTGCGCGAGCTCACCGCGCTGGCCGAGGGCTATCGGCCCGGCGACGGCCTCGAGGAGGGCGTTTCGATGGGGGTGGTGGTGAGCGAGGCGCAGCGCGATGGCGACCTGGCCGCGATCCGCGGCGCGGTCTCGCGCGGGGCCACCCTCGCGGCCGGGTCCACCGAGGCACGCGGCCAGGCCGTAAGTGCCACCGTGCTCACCGATATTGCCGCGGATGATCCCGCGGTGACCGAGGAGATCTTTGGCCCCGTGGTGGCGGTGCTGCCGGTGGGCAGCTACGAGGAGGGCCTCGCCGCGGTGAATAACTCGCGTTACGGCCTGACCGCGGGCATCTGCACCGATAGCCTGAGCCTGGCCACCCACTTCACCGAGAACGTGCGGGCGGGCGTGGTCAAGGTGAACCGGCCCACCGCGGGCCTCGACCTGAACGTGCCCTTTGGTGGCATCCGCGATTCCTCAACCAATACCTTCCGCGAGCAGGGCCGGGGCGCGCTGGAGTTTTATACGTGGGGAAAGACCGTCTATACGGGGCGCTAGTCATGACCTATGTGATTGCCGAACCCTGTGTGGACGTCCTGGATCGCGCGTGTATCGACGCGTGCCCCGTGGACTGCATCTACGAGGGCGAGCGCGCGCTGTATATCCATCCCAGCGAGTGTGTGGACTGCGGGGCCTGCGATCCGGTCTGCCCGGTCGAGGCCATCTATTATGAGGAGGATCTGCCCGCGGAATGGGCCGATTATCGCGGGGCCAATGCGGCGTTTTTTCACGAGCTGGGCTCGCCCGGGGGAGCGAGCGCCCTCGGCGCGCAGGGCTGGGACCCGCCCCCGGTCGCGGCGCGACCGCGCTAGTGTGCGGGCGGTCGCGGCGGCGTAGACTATTCGGGTGACCACTCCCACGTATTCCGCCCCCGCGCCCGCCCCCACTCCCGAGCGGGTTTCCCCCGTGACCCGCGTGGCCACGTGGCTCGTGGCGCTGATCGCGGGTGCCGTGATCGGTGCCGTCGGAACCGTGGCCCATGTGAACCTCCTGGTCCTGGGCCCGGTGGTGATTCCCGCGGGCCTGATCCTGGGCCTGGTGGCGAGCCTCGCCCTGATGCTGGGAATCCGTCTGGTCTTTATCGATCGCAGCGTGGTCTTTGCCGCAGCGCTGGGCCTGGTGGGCGTGATCGCCATCTTCACCCAGGAGGGCCCCGGCGGGGCCGTCCTGATCAGCAATTCCGTGATTTCCCTGGTCTGGACGCTGGGCCCCGTGCTCATCGCCACGCTGGTTTTGGCCTGGCCGCGGCTGCGCCGGATCACCCCCGTGACGCCACCCGCGCACGAGGGCGACCCCGTCCGGGCATAGACTAGAGTTCACTCGTTTTTGTGAAGGGACGACTCTCACCGTGACCTATGTCATTGCCTTGCCCTGTGTGGATGTTAAAGACCGTGCCTGCATCGATGAATGCCCGGTTGACTGCATCTACGAGGGTGAACGCTCGCTCTATATCCACCCGGATGAATGCGTGGACTGTGGTGCCTGCGAGCCGGTCTGCCCGGTCGAGGCTATCTACTACGAGGATGACCTCCCCGAGGAGTGGGCCGATTACTATAAGGCCAACGTGGAGTTCTTTGACGAGATCGGTTCCCCCGGTGGTGCCGCCAAGGTGGGTGTCCTGGCCTTTGATCACCCCGTGATCTCCGTGCTGCCCCCGCAGGCCGGCTAGCCGATGGCGCTGCGTCCGCTTCCGGACTATCCCTGGGATACCCTCGCTCCCTATATCGCCACGGCGCGCGCGCATCCCGAGGGGCTGGTGGATCTCTCGATCGGCTCGCCCGTGGATGCCACGCCCGAGATTATCCGCGCGGCCCTGGCCGAGGCCACCGATTCCCACGCCTATCCCACCACCGTGGGCACCGCGCCGCTGCGCGCCGCAATCGGCGCCTGGTATCACCGCCGCCGCGGCGCGAGCGGGCTGGGCCCCGAAAACGTATTGCCCACGATTGGCTCCAAGGAGCTCGTGGCGCTGCTGCCGTTCCTGCTGGGCCTCGGCGAGGGCGATACCGTGGTGGGCCCCACCGCCGCCTATCCCAGCTATGCGATTGGCGCGGCCATTGCCGGGGCCGAGTTTCTGGCCGAGGACGATCCCGCGGCCTGGCCCGAGGGCACCCGCCTGATCTGGATTAATAGCCCCGGAAACCCCGATGGCCGGGTCTGGGACCTGGAGCAGCTGCGCGCCCGCGTGCAGCGCGCCCGGGAACTCGGTGCCGTCATCGTGAACGATGAGTGCTATGCCGAGCTGGGCTGGGATGCGCCGTGGGATCATGAGCCCATCCCCAGCATCCTGGATGACCGCCTGGGTGCGGATCGCACGGGAGTGCTGGGTATCTACTCGCTGTCCAAGCAGTCCAACCTCGCGGGCTATCGCGCGGGCATCGTCGCGGGCGACCCCGGGCTGATCGCGCGGCTCGTGAACGTGCGGAAGCATGCCGGGCTTATGGTGCCTGGCCCGTTGCAGCACGCGATGACCGTGGCACTCGGCGATGATGCACACGTGGCGGCCCAGCGCGAGCTCTATCGCGCGCGCCGCGCCGTGCTCCTGCCCGCGCTGGAGTCCGCGGGTTTCCGCATTGACCATAGCGTTGCGGGCCTCTATCTCTGGGTGACCGAGGGCCGCGATGCCTGGGAGTCAATCGCCCGGCTGGCCGAATTGGGTATCATGGCGGGACCGGGCCATTTCTACGGGGACGCGTTCCCGCGGCATATCCGGCTGTCCCTGACCGCAAGCGATGCCGATATCCAGCGGGCGGCGCAGCGGTTGCGCAGCGCCGGACCCGGTGCAGTTTAGAGGAAATCCCCAAAAATCTTATTCGGGCGTTGGAAGTGCCACGCATGTGCCCTCACCCGATTAGGATGTAAGCGAACCAAACCCGCCGTGGTGTTCTGTGTGAGCGCCCCGAAACGAAGATTTACGCAAAACCAAGTGCGTGCAATCTTAAATTGTTTAAACCAACAAGGAGGCACCGTGGGCGACAACGGAGCACAGACCGATAGCCAGGACGCTAAAGCAACCCTGACCTTCCCCGGCGGAAGCGCCGAGTTCCCGATCCTCGGATCCACCCAGGGGGCGTCGAGCCTCGACGTATCCACCCTGACCAGGCAGAGTGGCCTGACCGCGCTGGACTACGGCTTTGTGAACACCGCCGCCACCAAGTCCAAGATCACCTATATCGACGGCGATCAGGGCATCCTGCGTTACCGCGGATATCCCATCGAGCAGCTCGCGGCCAATTCCACCTATCTTGAGGTGGCCTGGCTCCTGATCTACGGGGAGCTGCCCACCGCCGATCAGCTCGGCGAGTTTGACGAAAAGATCCGCCGCCACACCCTCCTGCACGAGGACCTCAAGCGCTTCTTCTCGGCCCTGCCGCATACCGCCCACCCGATGTCGGTCATCTCCAGCGCCCTGTCCGCGCTGTCCACCTATTACGAGTCCGGCGCCAATCCGCACGACCCCGAGCAGGTGGAACTCACCACCATTCGCCTGCTGGCGAAGCTGCCCGTGATCGCCGCCTATGCCCATAAGAAGGCACTGGGCCAGGCGTTCCTCTACCCGGATAACTCGCTGAGCTTTGTGGATAATTTCCTCAAGCTGAACTTCGGCAATATGGCCGAGAACTACGAGATCGACCCGGTGCTCTCCACCGCCCTGGATCGCCTGCTGATCCTGCACGCCGATCACGAGCAGAACGCCTCCACCTCCACCGTGCGCCTCGTGGGTTCCACCGGGGCGAGCCTCTATGCCTCGATCTCCGCCGGAATCAACGCGCTCTCGGGCCCGCTGCACGGCGGCGCAAACGAGGCCGTCCTGGAGATGCTGGGCCGCATCCAGGAGTCCGGCGAGGGCGTAAAGCGCTTCGTGGAGCGCGTGAAAAATAAGGAAGACGGTGTGAAGCTCATGGGCTTCGGGCACCGCGTATATAAAAACTACGATCCTCGCGCCACCATCGTGAAGGAGAGCGCCACCGAGGTGCTCGCCGCACTCGGTGTGCAGGACCCGATGCTGGACCTCGCGATGGAGCTCGAGCAGCTGGCCCTCGAGGACGATTATTTCCGCGAGCGTCGCCTCTACCCCAACGTCGACTTCTATACCGGCGTGATCTATAAGGCCATGGGTTTCCCCACGCGCATGTTCACGGTCCTGTTTGCCATCGGCCGCCTGCCCGGCTGGATCGCGCACTGGCGCGAGATGAACCTCGACCCGCAGAATAAGATCGGCCGCCCGCAGCAGCTGTATATCGGCGAGCCTGAGCGTCAGTTCCCGCTGCGCTAATACCGCATAACGGGGCCGCCTCCCACCCTCGGGTGGGAGGCGGCCCCGTTTTTTGCGCGGGCGGGGGTTAGCGCCCCAGCGCGCGGCCAATCTTGGAGGCGCTCGCGGACGGCCGCGCCCCGGCCGCCAGCAGGACCGCCTCCACGCGATCCAGGAGCTGCTCACCCGCGGGGCCCGTGGGGGCATCCGGGAGCAGCTCCGCCTCCCATTCGCGCCAGCCGCGGCACAGATCGGCGCGGATATCCCGCGCGCTCACCCGGTCATCGGCGATCTCCACAACCGCGCGGCCCTCCGCATCGTGCAGCACCATAATCGTGCGCGCGGTATCCAGCCGGGCGATCGGTTCGAAGCGGGCGGCCCCGAGCCCGAGCCGCGTATCCAGCTCGGCCCGCACGGCCGCGGGGACCTCCCCGCCCGCATCGCCCAGGGGCCACTGATTTTCGAATCGCCCGAGCGGGGTATCGGCCTTAATATGCCAGCCGGCGTCGTGGCCGCCCTCGCGGCGACGCAGCGCGGTGCGTGCCCGGGCGAGGGCGTTTTCGGCGGTGTCCAGATACTCCGCCCGCAGTTCCAGCGCGAGTGGTCCGCGCGCGGTCAGCCCCGGTAGCCCGGAAAAATCCGGAAACGGGGTTTGGTCATCCACATCGTATTTACGTTCAATTTCCTGCTGCGCGGAACCGGTCATCTCCCCAGTCTGGCCCGGGAGCACAAAAAAGGCCCCCCGCCGCGGCGGGGGGCCGATATTTATTTAGGCGTGCAGCGCCGCGTTGAGCACGATACCCACGCCGGTGCGCGGGATCACCTCCACGGCACCCGAGAGCGAGTTGCGGCGGAACAGCAGGTTGGCCACCCCGGAGAGCTCCGCGGCCTTTACCCGGCGCGGCTCATTGCGATCGCCATCCAGCAGCGTGACCTTGGTACCCGCGGTGACATAGAGACCCGCCTCGACCACCGAGTCATCGCCGATCGAAATGCCGATACCCGAATTGGCGCCCAGCAGCGAGCGCTCACCGATCGTGATCCGCTGCGTGCCACCGCCCGAGAGCGTGCCCATGATGGAGGCGCCGCCGCCGATATCGGAGCCATTACCCACCACCACGCCCTGCGAGATGCGGCCCTCCACCATCGAGGCGCCCAGCGTGCCGGCGTTGAAGTTTACAAAGCCCTCGTGCATGACCGTGGTGCCCGGGGCCAGGTGGGCGCCGAGGCGCACGCGCGAGGAATCGGCGATGCGCACGGTCTCGGGGGTGACATAGTCCAGCAGGCGCGGGAATTTATCCAGCCCGGTGGCCTGGATTCCCGCGCGCTGCAGCAGCGGGCGATTGGCCGTGAAAAACGCGGGCTCCACCGGGCCCGCATTGGTCCAGACGACGCTCGGCAGGTGGGCGAAGATGCCGTCCAGGTTGATGCTATTCGGGGCTACCAACAGGTGGCTGAGCAGGTGCAGGCGCAGATAGGCATCGGTGGTGCTGGCCACGGCGGCCTCGAGGTCGATCTCCACCGTGACGGCCTCCAGGCGCACGCCGCGGCGGGTATCCTCGCCCGTGAGCGCCTCGATCTCGGCCGGGGCGATCCAGCGATCCCGGCCCTCGGGCAGGCCGCCCAGGGAGGGCGAGGGATACCAGGTATCCAAAACGGTGCCCTCGAGGGTGACGGTGGCGAGGCCATAGCCCCAGGCGTGGCTGGTTACGGGTTCAGTGGAAGTCATAAACTCCAGGATATCCAATCCGGGCCCCGCATAACCACCGACCAAAACCGGGAATCCGTCCCCGTAGAATCGAGGAATGACCGACGCACCCCGGGGCCCGCTCGCGCCCACACCCGTTTTAGATCTGTCAGCCGGCTCGATTCAGCTCACCCGTGCCCTGTGCGATATCCCCTCGGTATCCGGGGATGAGGCCATAATCGCCGATGCCGTGCAGGCGGCGCTGGCCGAATACCCGCACCTCGAGGTGATCCGCGCCGGCAATACCGTGGTGGCGCGCACCCACCTGGGTCGCGCGCAGCGCGTGATTATTGCCGGGCACCTGGATACCGTGCCGATTAACCACAACCTGCCCACGCGCGAGGAGACCATCGACGGCCGCGATTATCTCTGGGGCCGCGGCACCGTGGACATGAAGGCCGGGGTCGCGGTGCAGCTGCACCTCGCCGCCGAGCTCAGCAATCCCCTCGTGGACATCACCTGGATGTGGTACGACAACGAGGAGGTCTCCAGCGAGCTGAACGGGCTGGGGATCCTGGCCGCCGCGCACCCCGAGCTTTTCCGGGGGGATTTTGCGATCCTCGGCGAGCCCACGCGCGCCGAGATCGAGGGCGGCTGCAACGGCAGCATCCGCATCGAGGTGCGCACGCGCGGCCTGCGCGCCCACTCCGCGCGCGCCTGGGTGGGCGATAACGCGATCCATCGGCTCGCGCCGGTGCTTAATACCCTCGCCGCCTATCAGCCCGAGCAGATCGAGGTGGAGGGCCTGGTCTATCGCGAGGGGCTCAACGCCGTGGGCATCGGCGGGGGAGTCGCGGGCAATGTGATCCCGGACGAGGCGATGGTGCATATCAACTATCGCTTTGCCCCGAATAAAACCTCCGCGCAGGCGATTGCCCACCTGGAGGAGCTTTTTGGCGATTTTGAGATCACCGTGGTGGATCGCTCCGAGGGGGCCCGCCCGGGGCTGGACGCGCCGCTCGCGCGCGCATTCCTGGACGCCCTCGGGGTGCCTGCGCTGCCCAAATATGGCTGGACCGATGTGGCCCGCTTCTCGGCGCTCGGGGTGCCCGCGGTGAACTATGGTCCGGGCGATCCGCTTAAGGCCCATGCCGATGACGAGCGGGTGGCGCTGGACGAAATTCTGGCCTGCGAACGCGGCCTCCGGGCGTGGCTCACCGGCAACTAAACGCGGTGTTCGTGATCCCGCGTGACGGACTCGATTTCTCCGCGCACCCGCAATAGCGGATAATGGAGGTAGGAAACCACGGAAGGGGAACCGAATGGCAGCGATGAAGCCCAGGACTGGGGACGGACCAATGGAGGCCGTGAAGGAGGGGCGCCTGATCATCGTGCGCGTCCCGCTGGAAGGCGGAGGCCGTCTTGTCGTCTCGGTAAACGATGCCGAGGCTCGGGAGCTCCACGAAGTACTGGCCGGCGTAGTAAAGCCCGCCTCTTAATCAACACCTTAACGCCGTATTGCCCCGAGATTCTCGGGGCAATACGGCGTTAAGCGGGGTTAGCCGCGCGTGGTCAGCTGCAGCAGCCCGTCCCCCACGGGCGAGAGCGCGCTGACCACGGCATTGCTCGCGGCGATCTCCTCCACGAGCGTGCGGAACGCCGTGGTGATATCGTCGCGGCGCACCGGATCGGCCACGCGGCCGCGCCAGAGTGCGTGCGGGACCAGCACGGTGCCGCCCGGGCGGACCAGGCGCAGCGCGTGCTCGACGGTCTCGATGACCTGCTCGGGATCGGCATCCACGAGCACAATATCGTAGCTATTTTCGTTCATCCGGGTCAGGACGTCCTGCGCGTTGCCGCCGATCAGGCGCAGCCGGCTCGCGGGGATGCCGGCCTCGGCGAAGGAGCGCTTGGCGGCGGTGAGGTGTTCGGCCTCGTTTTCGATGGTGGTCAGCACCGAGGTGGCCGAGGCCGAGAGCAGCCACAGCCCGGAGACCCCCACGCCCGTGCCGATCTCGATGATATTGGTGGCGCGGCTCGCGGCCGCAAAGACGGCCAGCTGGGCGCCGACGCCGGGGGTCACGGCCTCGATGCCAAACTCCAGAGACTGCGCGCGGGCGCGCTTAATGCCCTCCGACTCGACGACAATCTGGTCGGCATACTGCCAATTGGAATCCTGTTCGGACACGTGCACTCTCCCGGGGGTGATAGATTCCTCCACAATACCGGGCCCCGCGGGCAACCAGTTCAGGCGCGGCGCGATAAGCTGAGACGGTGTTCCTCGGTTTAACCTTCGATAAGCTGCTCATCATCGGTGTGCTTGCAGCCTTTCTTGTGGGCCCCGAAAAGCTTCCGGGGCTCGCGTCCCAGCTTGCCCGGCTGGTGCGCAGCCTGCGCGATATGGCCACCGGCGCCAAGGATCGTCTGAAGGACGATATGGGCCCCGAATATAACGAGGTGGACTGGCAAAAGCTGGACCCCCGGCAATACGATCCGCGCCGCATCATCCGCGAGGCGCTCACCGAGGACCCGCAGGCGGCCGATGCGGCGCCCACCCCCGCCGGATCCGCGGCTACGGGTGTGGCCGCGGGATTCACCGCGGGCAGTACCGTGCCGGCGGCCGATCAGCGCCCGCGCATCGATCCGCTGGCCGTGCAGCGCCAGCGCGCGATTCTTGCGGGCGAGCCCGTGGAGCCCCCGCCGTTTGATACCGAGGCCACCTAGGCCCACTCAGAGCCGCTTAAGCATCTCCAGCTGCCGCGTGCTGATGGCGGTTTCGGGGAACTCGCGACCCGTGACGTGGAACCCCTCGCGCTCATAAAATGCCCGCGCACGGGCATTATCCGCATGCACGTGCAGCGAGAGCGTGTCGCCCACCGTGCGTGCCCAGTCCTCGACCGCGCGCAGCAGGGCGCCGGTCACGCCGAGGGTGCGGCCGCGATAGGCGGGGGTGATATATACCGAGACCAGGAGTGCGCCGGCCTCGGCCTCGATCACCCCGGCCATCGTGCCGACCCAGCGGCCGCCGTGGATCGCCGCCACCCCGGTGCGGCCCGGGGTAGTCCCGCGCCCGGCCCGAGCGCGCCAATAGGCCTCGCTCTGGGCGCGGGCCTCGGGAAGCGTATCGCCGAATGCGCCGGGGGTATCCGCGAGTGCCTCGAGGCGCAGATCGCGCACGCGCTCCCAGTCCTCGGGACCGGTGGGGCGAATCTGAATTTCGGGGGCCGTCATGGATCCAGGTTAGCGGCGGGCTCGCGCGTGCGGACACGAAAGCCCGCGGCCGTGACATTATTAGTGTGATCCGCTCCCATAACGAAAGGCCTGCATGCCGAAGCGACCCTGGTGGTATCTGAATCTGGTGGGTGTGCTGGGCGGCCTGCTGATGGCGTTGCTCTCGCTCACGCCCTCGCTCCTGCCGCGCCCCGCGCTGCTTCAGGGGGCCGTGAGTGGACTCAGCTTTGCCGTGGGATACGCGGTGGGTGTGGGGCTGTCGATCCTCGTGATGAGGTTCACCCCGTGGCGGCCCACGGAGAGCACCCAGCGCCGGGTATGGATCGGTATTTTTGTTTTTGTGATCTTCACCGCCTCGGGCGTGGGTGTGCTCGCGCTGAGCTGGCAGAACCAGGTGCGCGAGCTCGTGGATATGCCGCCGATCGACGTGGTGCACTCGGGCCTGTTCCTGGTGGGCGCGCTGCCCGCCGGCGTGCTGGGACTGCTGATCGGGCGCGGGCTGCGCACCCTCTACCGGCTGATCACGCGCCGCACCGGGCGGGTGCTCTCGGTCCTGATCACCGCGGCGGCCGCGGGCGTCACGGTGGCCCTGCTGGGCACGGTGGTGCTCTTTGGCATGGACCGGATCTATGCCGCGAGCAATGCCGCCGCCGAGGATGGCGTGAGCGAACCCGCCTCCGCCTATCGCTCGGCGGGCCCCGATTCCGCGATCGCCTGGGATGACCTGGGACGGCACGGGGCGGCCTTTATCGCGGGTGGGCCCAGCGCGCGGGAGATCACCGATCTCACGGGCGTGCAGGCCCTCGACCCGGTGCGCGTATATGCGGGCCTGGCCTCGGCCCCCACCGCCGAGGAGCGCGCGGCGCTTGCGGTATCCGAGCTGGAGCGCACGGGCGGCTTTGACCGCGATTACCTCGTGGTGGCCACGGCCACAGGCTCGGGCTGGCTGGAACCGCAGAGCATGGACGCCGTGGAATATCTGCACGCCGGCAATACCGCGATCGTCTCGATGCAATACGCGTATACCCCGAGCTGGGTATCCTTTGTTTTTGATCCCGATGCCCCGGTGGCCGCCGCGCGCGTGCTCTTTGAGGCCGTGGAGCGCCACGTGCGAGAGATGCCCGAGCAGGATCGCCCGCGGCTTCTCAGCTATGGCCTGAGCCTCGGTGCGCACGGCAGCCAGTCCACGTTTAGCGATCTTGCCGATCTGCGGGCCCGCACCGACGGCGCGCTTTTTGTGGGCAGCCCCAATGCCACCCCGCTCTGGCGCGAGCTCCAGGCCGAGCGCGATCCGGCCAGCCCTGTCTGGCTCCCGGTGCTCAACGACGGGCGCGAGGTGCGCTGGTTTGGCCAGAACTCCGATTTTGGCGCGCTGCCCGGCCCCTGGGATACCCCGCGCGTGGCCTATATGCAGCACGCCACCGATCCGGTGACCTGGCTGGGCCCCGAGCTGCTGTGGGCCGCACCCGAGTGGCTTAAGCCGGGGGAGCGCGGGGCCGATGTGAGCCCGTCGATGCACTGGATCCCGGTGGTCACGGCGCTCCAGGTGGTCATCGATATGCTCATGGGCGAGAGCGTTCCGGCCACCCACGGCCATAATTATGGCAACCTCGTGGTGAACGGCTGGCGGGCCATCTCGGATGACGCGGGCCTGGACGAGACCGCGCTCGCGCGGGTGCAATCGGAGATCGAAAGCTATGCCGATGTCCAGCCCTTTGGTGGCCCCTAGGCCCCCGCTGCGGGGAGGAGATCGGCGAGCAGGGCCTCCACGCGCGCCCGGATGTGATCGCGAATCTCGCGTACCGCGGCGATGTCGCGGCCCGCGGGATCGGCCAGCTCCCAATCCTCATAGCGCTTGCCGGGGAAGATCGGGCAGGTATCCCCGCAGCCCATCGTGATCACCACATCGGAGGCGAGCACCGCATCGGGGCTCAGCAATTCGGGGGTGGCCTCGCGGATATCGATGCCCTCCTCGGCCATGACCGCGACCGCCGCGGGGTTCAGGCTCGCGGCCGGTTCCGAGCCCGCCGAGAGCACCCGGACGCGACCCGCGGCGAGGTGGGAGAGATAGCCCGCGGCCATCTGGGAGCGGCCGGCGTTATGGACGCAGACAAATAATACGGTGGGGATCACGGGCGTATATCCAATCGGGTCGGGGTCGGGGCAGCGGCGCCGGGAGCGGCCTCCGCGGGGAAGAGTCGGGGGCGCAGCCAGAGGGCCAGATAGACCAGTGCCACCAGCACGGGCACCTCGATCAGGGGGCCGATGATGCCCGCGAGGGCCTCCCCGCTCGCGGCACCAAACGTGCCGATGGACACGGCGATCGCGAGCTCAAAATTATTGCCCGCCGCGGTGAAGGCGAGGGTCGTGGTGCGGGCGGCGGAGAGCCCGAGCAGCCTCCCCGTGCCCATCCCCAGCAGGAACATCAGCAGAAAATAGGCCAGCAGCGGCAGCGCGATCCGGGCCACGTCCTGCGGCCTGTCCAGCACCTGCGCGCCCTGCAGGGCAAAGAGCAGCACGATGGTCACGAGCAGCCCGATCAGCGAGAGCGGGGCGATTTTTGGTAGGAAACGATTCTCGTACCAGTCGCGGCCGTGCCGGGCCTCGCCGAGGACGCGCGAGAGCGCGCCGGCCAGCAGCGGGATGCCCAGGAATACCAGCACACTCGCGGTGATGGCCCAGAGCGAAAATGTGGCCTCGGTGGTGGGCAGTCCCAGCCAGGCGGGCAGAATCTGGAGATAAAACCAGCCGAGCGCGCCGAAGGCGATCACCTGGAATACGGAGTTGATGGCCACCAGGAACGCGGCCGCCTCGCGATCGCCGCAGGCCAGGTCGTTCCAGATCAGCACCATCGCGATGCAGCGCGCGAGGCCGATGATGATGAGCCCGGTGCGGTACTCGGGCAGATCCGGGAGCAGGGCCCAGGCGAGTAAAAACATCAGGGCGGGCCCCAGCACCCAGTTCAGCACCAGGGAGGACCACAGCAGGCGGCGGTCGGAGGCGATCGCCGCGGCATCGCGATAGCGCACGCGCGCCAGCACGGGGTACATCATCACGAGCAGGGCGAGGGCCACCGGGACGCTGATCGAGCCCACCTGCGCCGCGTGCAGCGCCCCGGAGAGCCCCGGTGCGATCCGGGAGAGCAGCAGCCCGAGGGCCATCGCGGCGAGGATCCAGACGGGCAGCAGGCGGTCGCCGCGGCCGAGCCGGGCGGGGGTGGTGGACATGGGGACTCCGCGGGATAGAATAGATCGACAGGTGTCGATATGAAGCATTCACCATATATCGATGATTGTCAATATAAGGAGGCTATCGCGTGACCACCACCGAGGTATCCGCGGGCTGCGCGGGCGGCATCGGACCCGAGACCCTGGGCCCCGAGGAGGCGATCACGCTCGCCAAATCGCTGCGTGCCCTCGCCGATCCGGCCCGGCTGCGCCTGCTCTCAATCATCGCGGGCAGCCCCGCGGGCGAGGTCTGCGTCTGCGATCTGACCGAGCCGCTTGGCCTCGGCCAGCCCACCGTCTCACACCACCTGAAGATCCTGGTAGAGGCGGGCTTCCTCGGGCGTGAGCGGCGCGGAACCTGGGCCTATTATTCGCCGATTCCGGGCGCCCTGGAGCGCGCCGGTGCCGCCCTCGCGCAGCTTCCCGCCCGGTCCGCCGCGGCGGTGTACTAGCGCGGGGCGAGCCCCAGCTTCACGCCGCGCAGGCTGCGACCGGACTTTAACAGCGCATCGGCCGCGGCCGTGATCGCGAGGCTCGCGGGATCAGCCGGATCCTCCAGCACCACGGGCATCCCGGCATCGCCCCCCTCGCGCAGCGGCACGCTGATGGGCACCGAGCCCAGCACGGGAATCGGCCGCGCGGCGATCGCCGAGAGCCGCTCGGCCACCAGCGCGCCGCCGCCCGTTCCAAACAGGTGCAGCACGCTGCCATCGGGCTGGGCGAGCCCCGCCATATTTTCGATCACCCCGGCGATGGTCTGCCCGGTCTGCTGCGCGAGTGTGCCCGAGCGCTCGGCCACATCGGCGGCCGCGGGCTGCGGGGTGGTCACCACAACCACCTCGGCATTGGGCAGGAGCTGGCCAATCGAGATGGCAATATCTCCCGTGCCCGGGGGCAGATCCAGCAGCAGCACATCCAGATCGCCAAAATAAACATCGCTCAGAAACTGATTAATCGTGCGGTGCAGCATGGGCCCGCGCCAGGCCACGGCCGCGCGCGGATCGTCCAGGAACATCCCGATCGAAATAACCTTAATGCCGTGGGCCACGGGCGGCAGGATCATATCGTCCAGGCGCGTGGGCTGGGTCAGGGCGCCCTCGGGCGCGTTCTCGCCGATGCCCAGCAGGCCCGGAATCGAAAAGCCGTGCACATCGGCATCCACGAGCCCCACGCGCAGCCCGCGCAGCGCAAACGCCGCGGCAAGATTGGCGGTGACCGTGGACTTACCCACGCCGCCCTTGCCGCTGGTCACGGCAAATACCCGGGTCAGGGTGCCCGGGCCAAAGGGCATCTCGCGCTTGCCGCGGGCCCCGCGCAGCCGCGTGGTCAGCGCCTCGCGCTGCTCGCGTGTCATCACGCCCACGCTCAGCTCCACGCTCGTGACGCCCGGGAGTGCCGCGGCCGCCGCGCGGACATCGGCCTCGATCGCGCGCGCCGCGGGGCAGCCCACGATCGTGAGAAGAATCTCCACCCGGGCGAGCCCGTCCTCGTCGAGATCGGCGCGCGCCACCATGTCCAGCTCGGTGATCGGCTTGCGAATCTCGGGATCGATCACCGCCGCGAGGGCATTCCAGAGCGGGGTATTAGTGGGTGTTGTCATGGTGCTCCGTGGGGGAGGGCTTCTCGAGATCCTCCAGCAGTGCCTTCAGCTCGTGCCGGATGAACTCCCGACTGGCCAGGTCCTTCATGGCCAGCCGCAGCGCCACCACCTCGCGGGCCAGATATTCGGTATCGGCGAGGTTGCGCTCGGCGCGCTGGCGATCCTGCTCGATCTGTACGCGGTCGCGGTCGTCCTGGCGGTTCTGCGCGAGCAGGATCAGCGGCGCGGCATAGGATGCCTGGAGCGAGAGGATCAGGGTCAGGGCGGTGAAGCCGAAGGCCGCGGAGTCGAAGCGGAAATTCTCGGGACCCCAGGTGTTATACGCGAGCCAGGCCACACAGAACAGGCTCAGCCCCACCAGGAAGCCGGGGGTGCCCATGGCGCGCGCCACCCACTCGGTAAAGCGCCCGAAGCGGTCGCTCGAGGACTTATCGCGCGAGGCGAGCGCGCTGCCGCGCAGCCCCTTGGGGGCGTCCAGGCGGATTTCCCCGCGTCGCTGCTTAGCCATCACGCTCCTCGTCCCACGGGGCGGGTGCCCCGGATCTGGTTTTCCTCGGAATTATGTTCGTTTTCCTGGCTGCGCCAGTCATCGGGCAGCATAAAGTCGAGCACGTCATCGATCGTGACCAGGCCCACGAGGCGGTGGTTTTCGTCGATCACCGGGAGCGAGACCAGGTCATAGCTCGCCAGCGTGCGCGCCACCCGGGCCGCCGAGGTATCGGTTGTGACCGGCTCCAGGCCCTGATCCATGATCGTGCCGAGGCGCTCATGCGGCGGATAGCGCAGCATCTTCTGGAAGTGGACCAGCCCCAGATAGCGGCCCGTGGGCGGCTCATAGGGCGGCAGCGTGATGCACACGGCGGCGCCCAGCGCGGGGGCCAGCTCGGCCTTGCGCACGAGCGCCAGGGCCTCGGCCACCGTGGAATCGGCGGAGAGGATGATGGGCTCGGTGGTCATCAGGCCACCCGCGGTATCCGGCGCGAAGCGCAGCAGGAGCCGCACGTCCTCGGCCTCCTCGGGTTCCATCAGGTCCAGCAGCTGCTCGCCGCGCTCCTCGGGGAGCTGGCCGATCAGGTCGGCCGCGTCATCGGGCTGCATATGATCCAGCACATCCGCGGCCCGCTTATCGGTCAGGCTCGCCAGGATGCTCACCTGATTGGACTCGGGCATCTCCTCAAGCGCATCCGCGAGGCGGTCATCGGAGAGCTCGCCGGCCACCTCGAGGAGGCGCTCGCCCGGCAGATCAAGCATGGTATTGGCCAGATCGGCGGGCTTCAGATCGGAATAGGTGGCGATCAGCTGCTCGGCCGACTGGGCCTCGCCGTCATCGTGCTTTTCGCGGATCTCGCGCCAGGTGGCAAACGTGGTGACACCCTTGGCAAACGGCGAGGAGGAGGTCTTCGGGCGGCGCACAAAATACTGGCTCACGGACCAGTCGCCGGGGCCGCGCGATTCGATTGCGACATCCTCGATCGTGGCCTCACCCGAACCGTCTAGGAATATAACCTTGCGGCCCAGCATCTCGGCGATCACCCGCACCTCGCCGCCGCGCTGCTGAAAGCGGCGCACGTTGATCAGGCCGGTGGTGATGATCTGGCCCGCCGCGACGCTGGTGACGCGGCCGATCGAGACAAAGACCCGGCGCTTGCCGGGGATCTCCACCACGAGGCCTACCACGCGGGGCGGATCGTTTTTTCGGTACACCACGAGTACGTCACGCACCTTGCCCACGCGGTCGCCCGCGGGGTCAAAGACGGTGCAGCCGGCGAGGCGGGCAACAAAGACTCGGGTTGTACTCACACCCTCTAGATTAGTCGGCCCGCGCGGGGTTGGGCACGCCCGCGCGGCGGGTGCCCGGGCCGGTCCCTGCGCTGTGCGCGAAAATCACCCGGTTTCCGTCCTTTTTGGGCGCGGGGGTGCGAGAATGGGGGAGTGAGCACACCCCGTAACGGCCGCGGCCGAACCCCGTTTGACA
The DNA here is from genome assembly GCF_020424085.1 of Mycetocola spongiae. Classification (NCBI taxonomy): domain Bacteria; kingdom Bacillati; phylum Actinomycetota; class Actinomycetes; order Micrococcales; family Microbacteriaceae; genus Mycetocola; species Mycetocola spongiae. Next base: position 3,073,557 of record NZ_CP080203.1, read on the forward strand.
CCCAGTTCCCGAGTGGCGAGATCGCCGCGCGGTTTGAGAGCTATCTCGACGCGCAGCGCGCCGTGGACATCCTGGCCCACGCCGAGTTTCCGGTGCGCGAGGTAGCGATCGTGGGCGATGGCCTGCGCAGCGTGGAGCGGGTCACGGGCAAGATGAGCTACGGCCGTGCCGCCGGCACCGGCGCCCTGAGCGGAGCCTGGATGGGTATCTTCCTGGGGCTCATCCTCATCCTGATGAACCCCGAGGTGAATATCGGCATCGCCGCCGCCGCGGTTTTCCTGGGCGCGGGCTTTGGCATGCTGCTCTCGGTATTTAGCTATTCCGCGCGCCGCCGCAGCAAGGACTTCACGTCGGTGATGCAGGTGGTGGCCACCACCTATTCGCTGATCGTCCCGGCCACGCTGCTGGGCAAGGCCCGGCAGCTGCTGGACGGCGAGGAGCCGCCCGCCGCCGAGGCCCCGCGCTCCGAGCTGCTTTAGCGTATACGCCGGGGGCGGGGTGCGATCCTTGGATCGCACCCCGCCCCCGTGCCGTTTGCGGCTAGCGGTTCTGGGCCTTCAGATCGGTGGCCACGGCCTCGGCAAAGAGCGGATCGGCGGCGAGCAGGCCCAGCGTCTCGGCGCGCACCGCCGACTGCGGTGATTGTGCCAGCACGGCCTCAAAGGCCACCTCGCGCAGCAGGGGATCCTCATCCGGGGCCAGCGCGAGCGCCGCGGGAACCTTCAGGGCCGTTTCCGAGAGGTCACACCAGGCGAGCGCCCGCAGGGACCAGACCCGCACATCCTCATCGGGATCCAGATTGGCGATGCCCGCGAGCATGTCCACGATCACGGCGGCCGCGGCGTCCAGGTCGTCCTCAAAGAGGCGGCCGGGTTCCTCCCCGGTCTCGGAGGCGATTAACCCCAGGCTGCGGATGGCCTCGATCCGGGCCAGGTCAAACTCGGTGGTGTCCTCGGCGACCGTGATCAAAAAATCGACGAGCTCACGATCGGCACCGGCCTCGCAGCCGCGCAGCAGCTCGGGGCGGCCCTCCTCGGCGGTGCGGCGGTAGGCGGCAATAAAATCCACTGTGGCGGTCATACCCCTAGTCTGTTCCGCGCGGCCGGGCCGCGCCAGGGGTGGGACCAAAATGATGCCCCAACCAACCGTTGCCGCACCCCAAACTGGGGTACGGCAACGGGGGAAACCGGCGGGTTAGGAGCGCTTGCTCGCCATCCACGCCTCAACCTCGTCCGCGGTGCGCGGGATATGGGCCGAGAGGTTTTCGGCGCCATCGGCGGTCACCAGGATGTCATCCTCGATACGCACGCCGATTCCGCGGAACTGCTCGGGAACCGTGAGGTCATCGGACTGGAAGTACAGGCCGGGCTCGATCGTGAAGACCATGCCCTCCTCGACGATGCCGTCGTGATAAAAATCGCGGCGGGCCTGCGCGCAATCGTGCACGTCGATTCCGAGGTGGTGGCTGGTGCCGTGCACCATATAGCGGCGGTGGTGCTGGTTTTCGGGAAGCAGGGCCTCCTCGGCCGAGACCGGGAGCATTCCCCAGGCCGCGGTGTGCAGGGCGATCACGCGCATGGCCTCGGCGTGAATCTCCTTAAAGACGATGCCGGGGCGCACGATGGCCAGGGCCGCATCGGCGGCCTCGCGCACGGCCTCATAGACCGCGCGCTGGACATCGCTGAACGTGCCGTTAATCGGGAAGGTGCGGGTGATATCGGCGGTGAACAGGCTGTCCACCTCCACGCCGGCGTCGATCAGGATGAGCTCGCCGGGGCGCACGGCGCCGTCGTTGCGGGTCCAGTGCAGCACGCAGGCGTGGGCACCCGAGGCCGCGATGGTGTCATAACCCACGGCGTTGCCGTCGATGCGGGCGCGGGTATTAAATACACCCTCCACGACGCGCTCCCCGCGCGGGGTATCGATCACGCGCGGCAGGGCCTCCAGGATGTCCTCGAAGCCCGCGGCGGTGGCCGCGACGGCCTCGCGCATCTGGGCGATTTCATAGGAGTCCTTCACGAGGCGCAGCTCGGAGAGGAACTCGGTGAGCTTGGCATCCTGCTCGAGCGTGAGGTCGGCATCGGTCGCGGCAAACTCGTCGAGCTGCGCGGTGTGGATGCCGAGGTCGGCGGCGACCTGCGTGAGCGAGGGGCGCGGGCCGATCCAGAACTCGCCAATTGCGTGATTGGCGTAGAACTCATCGGAGTCGCGGCCGGCGCGCTCCCGGAAGAACAGGGTGACGTCGTGGCCGGCGGGTGCGGGCTCAAAAACGAGCACGGCATCGGGCTCGGCATCGGAGCCCCAGCCGGTGAGGTGCGCAAATGCGGAGTGGGCGCGGAACGGATAGTCGGTATCGTTGGAGCGCTGCTTGGGGCTGCCCGCGGGGATCACGAGGCGCTTGCCGGGGAAGGCCGCGGAGAGTGCGTCGCGACGCGCGGCGGCGAAGGACGCCTGCTCGCGCGGTGCGGGGAGGACGTCCTCGCGCGGGGCCCAGTGCGATCCGATGTAGTCCCGGAAGCGATCCGAGGCCGGCGTGGTGGCACGAGCGTCGGGCTCGGTGGGGCTCAAGGTTTCTGTGGGGTTATCCATGCTGACCATTCTGCCACTCTTCCAGGAAAAGTGAACACTGAATACTGTATATTTTGCGGTTATCCCCGCGGCTCTAAGCGAACCGTGATGGGGCGGTGATCGCTTCCGGCCCGATCAAATTCGGTATGGACCTGCATCCCCGTGATCTTCCACCCGGGTGAGGCGAAGACGTGATCGATGGGGGAGCCCAGAAGCGCGGGAATATCGGTGGGCCAGGTGCCGAGTGCGGCGTTGCCCGTTTCCTTCGCGGCGTCGTGGCAGCGGCCGAGGGTCGCCCCGCCGCCGGTTCCGAGGCCGGCCATGCTATCGAGGGTGGCATTAAAATCACCCGCAATGATCACATTATCGCCCTCGCACTGCTTGGCAAGCCAATCCAGGTCCTCGCGCCAGTTATCCATCTGTGCGCCGGAGGGCGAAACCGCGTGGCTCGCGATGATCGTGGGCCCCACCCCATCGCTCGGGGCCATCACGATGCTCGGCACCACGCGGGTATTATCCGTGCCCTCGGCATTGGACGTGACCTGCTCATAGCGACCCAGTCGGGGACTGATCAGCACGGTCGTGGAATGCGCCGCGGCGATCTGTCCCACGGCCTCGGTATGCACCCACATCGGCCGCCCGGCCTCGCGCATCGCCACCGCGATGGCCACCCCATCCTCCTGCCGGGTCTCGGGCAGCGCCACCACATCGGCCCCGGACTCGATGGCCAGGCGCGCGATCGCGGCCACCCCGGGGGCCGAGCCCAGGGTATTCCAGCTCAGCACCGTGACCGCGCCCTCGCCGGCCGCGGGCAGCGCCTCCTGGCCCGTGCCGCGGAAAAAGAGGATGCCGGCATTACCCAGCCCGGCCAGCAGCAGCACCACGGCCATGCCCCCGGCAAAAGCGCGCAGCGGACGGACGATCCCGATCAGCAAAAACACGATCATGCCCACCGCGCAGCACGCCACCAGCAGGCCGCGCATCGCCGTGATCTGGGCAATGATATGGGTGGTCTGTAGTCCAAATAGCTGGGGCCAGGTCACGATGAGCAGGCCCACGGCAAGCGCGAGCGTCAGGAGTGCACCAAAAAATTTGAACATAGTTCCGTCAGAATAGCGTTCGCAATCTGGGAATTGCCCCGGGGCGAACGCCCCGCCCGGGCGGATGCGCCGCGCAATGGCGGGCCCGGGGCGGCCGGGCCCATACACTGGGCGTATGTCTTTCGCGCAAAACTTTCGCGGGCCGGCCGACCTGCATACGCACTCGAGCGTGTCCGATGGCACGCAGAGCCCGCGCGAGCTCATTTTTGCCGCGGCCGCGGCCGGCCTGGGAACCGTGGCCCTGACCGATCACGACACCACCGCCGGCTGGCATGAGGCCGCCGCGGCGGTTCCCGATGCCGGCATCACGCTGATCCCGGGAATGGAACTGAGCACCCGCCACGGCCGGGTCAGCGTGCATATGCTCGCGTATCTTTTTGATCCGGAAAATGCCGCGCTGCGGGCCGAGACCGAGAAGATCCGCGCGGCCCGGATGACCCGCGCCGCGACCATCGTCAGCAATATTGCCGCCGATTATGCGCTGGACTGGGAGGACGTGCTCGCCCAAACCCGGCCGGGCACCACGATCGGCCGCCCCCATATCGCCGATGCCCTCGTGGCGCGCGGACACTCCGTGACCCGCAGCGCCGCCTTTGATACCATCCTGCATCCGCGCAATGGCTATACCATTCCGCTCTATGCACCGGACCCGCTGGAGGCCATCGGCCTGATTCGCGCGGCGGGTGGTGTGCCCGTGATCGCGCATCCGGCCACGGGCAGCCGCGGCAACCTGATCCCCGAGGAGATCGTGGTGCAGATGATCGAGGCCGGTCTTGCCGGGCTCGAGGTGGAGCATCGCGAAAATACCGTGGAGGGCAAGGCCTGGCTGCGCGAGCTCGCCGCCAAATACTCGCTGATCGAGACGGGATCAAGCGATTATCACGGCGCGGGCAAGCCCAATCTGCTGGGGGAGAACAGCACGGGCATTGCCGCGGTGGCCGAGATCATCGCCCAGGGCACGGGCTGCGAGCCCGTCTACCCTCGCTAGACACAAAAAAGGGGCCCGGTCCCGAGGATAACCTCGGGACCGGGCCCCTTTATGCTGCCTATTCGGCGGCGGGGGTGGTGGCACCGCCGCGGCCGCGACCGCGGCTACGACGCGGGGCCGAGTTTTCCGTGCTGGTGTGCTCGGCCTGGGCCGGGGCATTCTCGGCGGCGGTCACGCCCGCGGCGGGACCCGAGGCGGCACCCTCGCCGCGCGTGCGGCGACGGTTGCGATTGCGCGCGGGACGCTCGCCCGCGGGCTTCTCGGCGGCGGCGTTCTCGGAGCGCGCGGGGCGATCCGTGCGCGGGGCGCGGCCACCATCGCGGCCACCCGAGTTGCGACCACCATCGCGACCACCATCGCGACCGCCGGAGCGGGGCGCGGAGGAGGTCTTCGGCGCGAGCGTGCTCGCGCGCAGGCGACCCTTGGTGCCCTCGGGAATGTCCAGATCGGTGAATAGGTGCGGCGAGGACGAATAGGTCTCGGTGGGCTCGGGCTGACCGAACTCCAGGGCGCGGTTGATCAGGGCCCACTTATGCAGGTCATCCCAGTCCACAAACGTCACGGCAATACCGGTCTTGCCGGCGCGGCCCGTGCGGCCCACGCGGTGCAGATAGGTCTTCTCGTCCTCGGGGATCGTGTGGTTGATCACATGCGTGACATCGTCCACGTCGATACCGCGGGCGGCCACATCGGTGGCGATCAGGACGTCCTTCTTGCCCGCCTTAAACGCGGCCATGCCGCGCTCGCGCTGGTCCTGACCGAGGTCGCCGTGCACCGCGGTGGCGTTAAAGCCGCGGTCGTTCAGCTCGTCCATGAGGCGCGCGGCGGCGCGCTTTGTGCGCGTGAAGATGACGGTCTTGCCGCGGCCCTCGGCCTGCAGGATGCGGGCGATCACCTCGTCCTTATCCAGCGAGTGCGCGCGATAGATGAGGTGCTTAATATTGGCCTGCGTGAGGCCCTCATCGGGATCGCTTGCGCGGATGTGGATCGGCTTATTCATGAAGCGACGCGAGAGGGCCACGATCGGGCCGGGCATCGTGGCCGAGAACAGCATGGTGTGGCGCTCGGGCGGGGTCTTCGAAAAGAGCTTCTCGATATCGGCAAGGAAGCCGAGGTCGAGCATCTTATCGGCCTCGTCGAGCACCATCTCCTGGATCTTGGAGAAGTCCAGCAGTCGCTGGTTATTCAGGTCGATCAGGCGACCGGGGGTACCCACGATCACCTGGGCTCCGGCCTTAATCTCCTCGATCTGACCCTCATAGGCCTTTCCGCCATAGATGGCGGCGATCTTGGTGGAGCGGTTTCCGGCGGCGAGGACGAGGTCCTCATAGACCTGAACACACAGCTCGCGGGTGGGCACCACAATCAGTGCCTTCACGCCGGGCTCGGGATTTTCCCCGAGGCGCTGCAATACGGGAAGACCAAAACCGAGGGTCTTACCCGTTCCGGTCTTGGCCTGACCGATGATGTCCTGGCCGGCGATGGCCAGCGGAATAGTCTGCTCCTGGATGGGGAACGGTGCGGTAATGCCTTTAGCGGCGAGGGCGTCGGCCATGTCCTGGGCGACACCGAGATCAATAAAAGTCACGATTATTTTGCCTGTCAATGCAGTTATGTGGTCTACGCCGTTGTGTTCTGCGTGAGGGCGTAGGGGCCCATTCCAAATGATGGGACACACCCAGCTTACCCGTGCACATAGACTAGGGGTGTGATTTCCTGGTTTCGGCGGCGTGGCCCCCTGGTCGAGGTAACCCGCACGCGTCCGCGTTCGGGCCCCCTAGCGACCACCCGAGTGGACTTTGCCGAGCTCGCCTCGGATACCTCAGACTTCCTGGGGCAGGCCGCCTACGTGCAGCTGGCGTTCTTCCAGCTCTATTCGGAGATCAGCCGCGATAGCGGAAAACTGCTCACCACCGAGCTGCTGGCAGGGCCCGCGGGCCACGCGCTGGCCAAGCATCACCGGCTGGTGCGCGAGATTCGGCATCGCGGGGAGGACCCGCAGGCGCTCATGGAACCCTATGTGGTAGCGATCGACCGGCTCTCGCGGATCGCGCGCGGGGACTCGATTAACGAGGCGCTGCTGGGCATCTATATCACGCAGGGCTTCCTGGATGACTTTTTCCTCGGGCTCGCCGCGCGGCTGCCCAGCGACCTCGCCGCCCGCATGAATACCCTGTTCACGGAGGACAGCGGCTCCGAGGTGGTGGTGGGCATTCTGCGCGAGGCGATCCTGGAGGATCCGCGCCGCGCACACCGCCTCGCCCTGAGCGGTCGCCGCCTGGTGGGGGATATCCTGCTGGTGGGTCATGCCGCACTGCGGATCGAGGGTGACGGCGCCGGGGCCGGTAATACGGCCGAGCGGATCGAACCCGTCTTCACGGAACTCATTACGCGACACACCCAGCGCATGGACGCGCTGGGCCTGACCGCCTAGGCGGGCTCGCCGCGGGGAGGGGTGCCGTTTTATGCGCCCCGTGCGGCACGGATGACATCACTCTCGGGGGGAGAACTCACGCCATGGCGGTAAAAGATAAGGACGCGCGAATTCGGGTACGCCGGCCGTGGGCATCGCTGCTCTGGATGCTGGGGCTTGCGCTGATGATGGGCTTATTGCTGCTGCTCACACTGTGGGTATTTGCGATGATATGGCGCGCGCCTGACCTCACCCCCGAAGAACTCGGGCGGGAGTTTTTCCCGGCACTCGTGGAGGTGAGCCGAGCGGCCCAGACGGAGCACCCGGATGGGGCATCCTGGCTCATCGGTTCCGCGCTGGCCGTAATTGCGGCGATCTACGCGTTTCGTCTCGCCGAGATCGCCCAGCGCCAACGCGCGCGGGAATGGGCGAGCGCGCGGGAGGAACCCGAGATCCTGGCGGAGGAGCAAAGCCTGCTGAGCGATGGCTTGGGTGTGCAACTGGTCGCGGCCTTTTCGGTGCTGGCGGTGACCTTTTTTACGGTGGCAAAGCCCACCGGCTTGGTGTTTTATCTCCCGGCCCTGGCCCTGATGCTATTGCTCTCCACCCGCCTGGACTTCCAGTTTATTCCGGGCCCCGAGCTCAGCGTGCGGCGCGCGAAAGACTTTTACGAGGAAAAGCGCAAACGGTTTCGGCGCTGGGAATCCTATACCGCGGGGCTGCGAGTGACCAGGCACTGGTGGGCACGCCTGATCGCTGCGGTCGTGATTATCTATGTCGCGGCCCTATTGCTCCAGTTTCTGGCCGAGGGCGGCACGGGTACGGCAGCGGGGGATTACCGGGAGCTTCTTATCCCGGCGCTGATCACGAGCCTCCTGGTGATCTACTTCGGGTTTATCGCTGCTGTATGTCTTGCGTTCCTCAAATATCGACGCATCAGACTCCAGGTCGCCGTCGCCGCCCCGGCACGCCGGCGCACGAGGCTCCTGATCCTGCTGCTGAGCGGGCTCATCGTGGCGGTGACGTGGGCACCGCCGAATGTGGCGGGAGACCTGGTGTTGTTCTGGGGGGTGCCGGTCCTGATCGCCGGGATGCTCTATCCCTGGGACCGGATCCGCACAACCGGGAGGCCCGGCTGGAGCCTCGACTCGGGGATTGAGCTTTACCACCGCTCGGCGGCCGGGCGCGAGCTGCGTACCGCGCAGAAATCCCTGCGCAAGGCCGTCGCTCGGCGGAAGAAAGCGGGCGCGGTCCCGGGGACGACCGGCAATTAGCGCCCCGGCCGATGCGGCCCGGAAAGAGCAAGGGGGGCCTCCCGTCCACGGACGGGAGGCCCCCCTTGCCGTGTTGCCGGGACTACGCGGGCAGGCCGAGCCCGCTGCGCAGTTCAAAATCGGCGCGGGTGCGCGTGCGCCGCAGCACGAGGCCCACGGCAAACGCGATAATGCCGGCCGCGGCAAAGGAGATCCACCAGATCCAGCCGCCGTCCCAGTGGAACGAAATGAGCTGGAGCAGACCGGCGCTCAACCCCGCCACGCCGCCGCCGAGGGCGGGCAGCAGGCCCACGCCTCGCTGGGCCTGACCGGGCAGGGAAAACTGCGCGACCAGTCCAAGAACCACGCCGCCGAGCACTACAAAAAGGAGTTCCATGGGAAAACCTTAGCCGACGAAGCCGATGCGGCGGTTCTGCTCGCTGCCGATCTCGACATAGGCCACGCTGCCGGTCGCGATGACATAGCGCTTGCCCTTGTCATCGGCGAGAACAAAGTGGGTCTTCCCGGATTCGATGGCGTCGGTGACGAGCTTCTCGATCTCGGAGGCGGGCTGGCTCGTTTCGAAGCCGAGTTCGCGGGGGCTGTTGATGATGCCGATGCGGAGTTCCACGGTGAGTGCCTTTCGGTTGCCTGAATTGATTCCAGGCTACGGCACGCGGGGGCCCGCGGGGGGCAGGATCGCGAAGCCCTGAGCGAACAGCGCGGCACCCGGGGGCCGCCGCGCGGATACGCTCGCGTGTTGCCCCGCACCGATGTCGGCGGCACTGGGTAGTTTAGGAGCGTGGGTATACGAGGATTTGCGCCGCGCAGCGCGCGGGAGGCCATACCGTCCATCGAGGCCGATGCCTCCCAGGCCACGGTGCTCGCCCTGCCCGATGGCGTACACGCCGCGGTGCTTGGTGCCCCCGGTACCGGCAAAACCCGCACCATCATCGAGGCGGTGGCCGAGCGGATCGATACCCGCGGCTATCATCCCGATGAGGTGGTGGTCATCGCCTCCGATCGCCGCTCGGCCACCGCGCTGCGCGATCAGCTCTCGCTGCGCGTGAGCGCCCCCACCCGCGGCCCGCTCGCGCGCACGCTCGGCTCGCTCGCCTTTGGACTGGTGGCCGCCCGCGCGGTGCTGGACGCCGCGCCCTCCCCGCGCCTGCTCACCGGCGCCGATCAGGACAACATCATCGCCGATCTGCTGCGCGGCGACCTCGACGACGCCGAGCTGGGCGAGGGCATCCCCTGGCCCGAAAACCTCGATCCGGAGGTGCGCGGCCTGCGCGGCTTCCGCACCGAGCTGCGCGAACTCATGATGCGCCTGGTCGAGACCGGCACCCGCCCCGCCGAACTCGCGGCGCTGGGCCGCGAATACCGCCGCCCCGAGTGGGAGGCCGCCGCCGAGTTCATCACCCGCTATGAGAGCGTCCTCGACCAGTACACCCAGGTGCGCCTCGATTCCGCTGAGATCATCGCGGAGGCCGCCGCGCTGCTGCGCGAGGGGCGCGCCTCGCTGCCCCGCCTGGTGATCCTCGACGATATCCAGGAGCAGGGCCCCGCGGCCCTCGACTTCCTGCGCGCCGCGGTGGCCGCCGGGAGCACCATCCTCGCCTTTGGCGACCCCGATGTGGCCAGCGCCACGTTCCGCGGGTCCGATCCCGGGGCCATCAGCGCGCTCGGTTCGCTGCTCGGCGTGAGCGTGGAAACGCTTATTCTGGGCACCGTGCACCGGCATGCGGCCCCGCTGCGCGCGGTGATCGCCGAGCTCACCCAGCGCGTGGGCGCGGCCGGGTCCGTTGAGCATCGCCGCGCCGAATCCGCGGGCAGCGCCCCCGAGCCCGCGGCCGAACCGGTGCTGCGTATCGCGGGGTCCTCGCCCGCGGCCGAGCAGCAGGCCATCGCGCGGGTGCTGCGCGAGCACCACCTCTTCCACGGCATGCCGTGGTCGCGGATGGCCATCATCGTGCGCTCCTCCGCCTCGATTCCCGTGCTCGCGCGCGCCCTCGCCCTCTCCGATGTCCCCACGTCCTCCACGGCCGGTACCGCAAGCCTGAACGAGCGTTTTGCGGCCAGGCAGCTGGTGCAGGCCGTGGCGGTGGCCATCGGCCGGGTCCCGGCCACCCCCGCGCTCTATACCGATCTCCTCACCGGCCCGCTTGGCGGCCTCGACGGCATCGGGCTGCGCCGCCTGCGCCGCGCCCTGCGGCATGAGGAGCTGCTCGGCGGCGGCAGCCGGCACTCCGATGAACTCCTGGTGGAGGCCCTGGCCGGGCCCGATCGGCTCTATGCCCTGGACAACCCCGTGGCCCGCCGCGCCGGGCGCTTTGCGCAGAGCCTGCACGAGATGCGCACCCAGCATGCCGCGGGGGCCAGCGCCGAGGAGCTGCTGTGGACCGTGTGGTCGCGCTCGCGCCTGGCCGAGACCTGGGCCGAACAGGCGGCCGGTTTTGGCCTCCTAGCCGAGGAGGCCAATCGCAACCTCGATGCCGTGATGGCCGTATTTGCCTCCGCCAAGCGCGCCGTGGAGCGCGATCCCGATGCCGCCGCCGAGGTTTTTATCGACGCGGTTCTGGGCGCCGAGCTGGCCGAGGATTCCCTCGCCGCGCAGTCCCGCGCCGATACCGTCTGGATCGGCACCCCCGGGGCCGTGGTGGGCCGCGAGTTTGACATCGTGGTGATCGCCCGCCTCCAGGCCGGGGCCTGGCCCAATATGCAGCTGCGCGGTGCGCTGCTCTACCCCCAGCTGTTTTCGCAGGTGCGCGCGGGCCTGCCCGTGGCCCATATCGATGCCCGCGCCGAGCTGCTCTCCGATGAGCTGCGCATGTTTGTGCTCGCGGCCTCGCGCGCGCGCCGCCAAATCGTGGTATCCGCCACGGAAAACGACGATGAGCAGCCCTCCGCGTTCCTGCGTTTTCCCACGCTGGCCGAGGCGCCCGTGCGCTCCGATGGCGGCGAATATCCGCTGAGCCTGCGCGGCCTGGTGGGCACCCTGCGCCGCCGCCTGGTGCGCGCGAGCGCCGTGCTCACAGGCGAGATCCCCGCGGGGGCCGCCCGCACCGCCGCGGCGCGCGCCGAGGCCGATGACGCCGCCGCGGCCCTCGCCACCCTCGCCCGGGCCGGGGTATTTGGGGCCGATCCCGCCGAGTGGTACGGCCTGCGCGAGCCCTCCACCACCGCGCCGCTGGTGGAGCTGGGCGATCCCGAACATCCCGATTTGCGGGTGCGGGTATCTCCCTCGCGCATGGAAACCTTCGAAAAATCCCCGCTGAACTGGTTTATCGAGGATATCGCTGCCACCCCCTCGGGCCTGGCCGCGGGCATCGGCACCGTGGTGCATTTTGCGATGCAACAGGTGGGGGAGATCCCCGCCGATCGGCTGAGCGCCGAGGACATCACGGTGCAGCGGCTGTGGAGCCACGTGGACGAGCGCTGGAGCGAGCTGCGCTTCGAGGCCCCGTGGCTCGGGGAGCGCGAGCGCGCCAATGCCGATGAGATGCTGCACGGCGTCTCCGATTATCTGGCCCGGGCGCTGCGCGCGGGCACCGAGCTGATCAGCGCCGAGGGCTCCTTTAGATTTGATATCGGCCAGGTCACGGTAAGCGGCCAAATCGACCGCGTGGAGCGCCGCAAAAATGGCGAGATCGTGATCCTCGACCTGAAAACGGGCCGCACCCCGCCCCCCAAGAGCCGCCTGCCCGAGCACGCCCAGCTCGCCGCCTATCAGATGGCCCTGGCCGAGGGGGCCATCGACGGCACCACCGCCGAGGACACCACGGGCGGGGCAGCGCTGCTCTATGTTCGCACCAAAACACAGAAGGACAGCCATATGGAACTGCTCCAGGAACCCCAGGACGAGGCAGCGCGCGCGGCGTTCCGCGAGCGCGTGAGCACGGTGGGCGCGGGCATGGCCGCGGCCGAGTTTATCGGGGTCTTTGGGTCCGGGGAATTTGATCCCCTCACCCAGTTTGGCTATCGCATCCACCTGATCGCGGCGGTATCCGAATGAGCGCGGAACCCACCCGCGCGCCGCTGGGCGCGCGCGATATTGCGGCCCTGCTGGGGCTGCCCTCACCCACCGACGAACAGGTCGCGGTGATCGAGGCCCCGCTTGCCCCCGCCCTCGTGGTGGCCGGAGCCGGCAGCGGAAAAACCGAGACCATGGCCAATCGCATCGTCTGGCTGCTGGCCAATGACCACGTGAAGGTATCCGAGGTCCTGGGCCTCACCTTCACGCGCAAGGCCGCGGGTGAGCTCGCCGAGCGGGTGCATAAGCGCATCGCCCAGCTGCGGGTGGCACTCGCCGGGCGCGGGGAAGGGGACGCCCCCGAGATCGACGTGCTGGATGCCCCCACCATCGCCACCTATAACGCCTTCGCGAGCTCGCTCTTCCGCGAATATGCCGCGCTGATCGGCCGCGAGGCCGATGCCGGCGTGATCGGTGAGGCCTCCGCCTGGGCGCTCGCGCGGCGGGTGCTGGTGGACAGCTCCGATCCGCGCCTGGTGCACGGCGAAAAGAGCCTGCCCGCGCTGGTGCAGGCGGTGCTGCGGGTGGCCCGCGCGCTGAGCGATAACGATGCGCTGGAATCCCGCTCCGATATTGAGCGTTTTTCGCGGGAGTTTAGCGAGCTGCTGGAGCTGCCGATTAACGACGAGACCACGGGCAAGCGCCGCCGCGGGCCCCTCGCCGACCTCGTCAAGGCGGTATCGGATGTCTCGGCTCTGCCGCTGCTGCTGGATCTCGCGGCCGAATATGCGGCGGAGAAGCGCCGCCGCGGCTTTATCGAGTTCTCCGATCAGGTGGCCCTGGCCCTGGAGATCTGCCGCCGGCAGACCCGCGTGCCGGGGGAGTACAGGGCGCGCTTTAAAGTGGTGATCCTCGATGAATACCAGGACACCTCGGTGGTGCAGACCGAGCTGCTCTCGCGGCTTTTTGGCGGGCATGCGGTCATGGCCGTGGGCGATCCCAATCAGTCCATCTACGGCTGGCGCGGGGCCTCCGCGGCCAACCTCGCGCGCTTTTCCCGGGACTTCTCCACCGCCGAGACGGGCCCCGCCGCGCGGTTCACGCTGTCCACAAGCTGGCGCAATCACGGACGCATCCTGGATGCCGCCAATGCCCTGGTGCGGCCGCTGCCGGTGCCCGAGGGGGTTCCGGTCTCCACGCTTGCGCCCTCGCCGTTTGCCGGTGACGGCACGGTGGGGGTGGTTTTCCCCGAGACCGTGAACGACGAGGCCGAGGCCGTGGCCCTATGGCTGCGCGAGGAGCTCGCGCGCCCCGGCGAGCAGCGCTCGGCGGCGCTGCTGTGCCGCTCCCTGAAAAAGGTGGATCCCTTCATCCGCGCGCTGGAACGGCACGGGGTGCCGTTCCATGTGCTGGGTCTTGCGGGCCTGCTGGATCAGCCGGTGATTGTTGACCTGGTCTGTGCGCTGCGGGTGCTGCACGATCCCTCGGCCGGTTCCGAATTGGTGCGGCTACTCTCGGGCGCGCGCTGGCGCATCGGCGTGCGTGATCTGCGCGCGCTGAGCGATCTGGCGCGCTGGCTGGGCGACCGCGATCACCGCCTTAAGCCCGTTCCCGCCGAGATCAAACAGAAGCGCTATGAATCGGCCGCGGTCGAGGATAGCCCCTCGCTGGTGGACGCACTCGATTTCATCGAGACCGCCCCCGAGGGCCACGGCGCGCTGGAACATTTCAGCGCCGAGGGCCTGTCCCGGATGCGGCAGGCAGCGCGCCAGCTCACCGCGCTGCGCCGCCGCGCGGGCCTGGGGCTGCACGATTTTGTGGGCCTGGTTAGCCAGGAGCTGGGCCTGGATCTTGAGGCCGCGGCCAATGAAAACGCCGTGCTCGCCCGGCCCAGCCTGGAGGCCTTTGCCGAGCAGATCACGGCGTTCCTCTCGGTGGACGAGACCGGCACAATCGGTTCCTTCCTGAACTGGCTGGAGCAGGCCGAGCAGCACGAAAACCTCAGCCCGCGCGGGGAAGACCCCGAGCCGGGCACCGTGCAGATCCTCACGATTCACGGCTCCAAGGGCCTGGAATGGGACAGCGTGGCCATCCCGCGCCTGGTCGAGGACGAGCTGCCCAGCCGGCCCAAGAGCCGCCGCGGCTGGACGGCCTTTGGCGAGCTGCCCTATGATTTCCGCGGCGACCGCCACGAGTTGCCGCAGCTCGCGTGGCGTTCCGTGGCGAGCCAGCCCGAGTTTGAACGCCGCTATGCGGAGTTTGGTGCGGGCATCGAGGAGCAAAATGCGCAGGAGCAGCGCCGTCTTGCCTATGTGGCGGTGACCCGCGCGCGGGATGCGCTGCTGCTCTCGGGCTCGTTCTGGGCCACCACCACCAAGCCGCGCGGGCCCGGGCTTTTCCTGCGCGAGGTGGTGCTTGCGGTGCCATCCTCCGCGCAGGCCCTGCCCGAGGGTCGGCTCCCGGAGGCCCCCGAGGCGGAGGAAAATCCGCTGGCCGATGAGCAGCGCAGCATTATCTGGCCGCGCGATCCGCTGGGTACCCGTTCGGTTGCGGTGCATGCCGCGGCCGCGGAGGTGCGGGAGGCCGATGCCGACCGCGCCACGCCCTGGTCCACCGATATTGCGCTGCTGCTCGCCGAGCGCGAGCGCCGCGAGGGCATGCTTGAGCTGGTTGAGCTGCCCGCCCGGGTTCCGGCCTCGCGCTATAAAGACTTCGTGCGCGATCCGGCGGAGGTCGCGGCGCGGCTGGCCCGGCCGCTGCCCGAGCGCCCGTATCGGCAGACCCGCCTCGGCACGCTATTCCATGACTGGGTGGAGCATCGGGCGGGGATCGCGGGCGGCCAGGAGATGATCGATTCCGATCCGTTTGAGCTGGACCTGGAGGAGGAGGGCACCGGCGGCACGCTGATGCCCGTGGCCGAGGACGAGAAGCTCGCGCTGGAGGTGCTGAAGGCCACGTTTGAGGCCTCGGAATGGGCCGATCTAAAACCCATCGAGGTGGAGATCGAGATCAACTTTGTGATGAACGAGCAGATCATGATCTGCAAGCTCGACGCCGTCTATCGGCGCGAGGACCGCTATCAGGTGGTGGACTGGAAGACCGGCCGCGCGCCCAAAAACAGCGCGGAGCTTGTGGAGCGGCAGTATCAGCTGGCGCTGTATCGCGAGGCCTATGCGCAGTGGACGGGCATCGATCCTGAGCGTATCGACGCCGTGTTTTATTATGTGGCCGATGACCTGGTGCTGC
This sequence comes from Mycetocola spongiae, assembly GCF_020424085.1. NCBI lineage: Bacteria > Bacillati > Actinomycetota > Actinomycetes > Micrococcales > Microbacteriaceae > Mycetocola > Mycetocola spongiae. The sequence continues at coordinate 3,089,098 of NZ_CP080203.1, forward strand.
GCCCCGCCGAGCTCTCCTCGGCGCGGGAACTCGCCGAAACCTGGAGCACCGCGCTGGGCGGGGCGGCCCCGGCCTAGGCGGCCGGTGCGGGCGGCGGGGCGGGGGTTTCGCCGCCCGTGGAGGCGCGGATCACCAGCGTTCCCTTGAGCACCGCGGGCGGCTCGTCCAGGGGTTCGTTTTCGATGCGGGCGCGCAGCGCGCGGGCCGCGGCGGCGCCGAGTGCAAAGCCGGGCAGGTCCACGGTGGTGAGGCTCGGTGAGCTGATGGCCGAATAGGGCAGATTATCAAATCCGGTGACGGCCAGATCCAGCGGGATCGACAGGCCCATGCCCGCCGCGCGCTGCAACACACCATAGGCGTGGGTATCGGTGGCGCAGATCACGGCGGTGACCCCGTCGCGCTGCCACTGCGGCCAGGCGGCGGCAAATGCGGTGCCGGCCGCGGTGAGATCGATCACGCTGATCGCGCGCGGATGGGTAAAAAACGACATTCCGCGTTCGGTGGCGACCTCGCGCAGCAGTTCGTGCCGGAGCAGGAAGGTTTCGGTGCCGGTGACCGAGTCCAGATAGGCCACGCGGGTATGGCCCGCCGCGGCGAGGTGGTCGATGAGCGCCTCGACGCCCTCGCGCATCGAGAAGTTCACGGTGGTGGCGCGCTCCTCCAGGCCCGGCGCATCCAGCAAGACCAGCGGGGAATCGGCGGGCAGCTCGGTGATAAACGCCTCGGTCGGGGCGTCCACCAGGAGGCCCGCGGGACGCAGCGCCAGGAACTGTTGAATATCGGAGGCATCGGGGGTGCGTCCGTTTCCCGTGACCGAGAGCAGCAGCTGATAGCGCGGGCCCAGCGTGGATTTAATCCCGGAGATCACGCCGCCAAAAAACGGGTTGGAGAGGTCGGGGGCGATCAGCATCACGATGCTGGAGGTGCCCTTTGCGAGCGAGCTCGCGGCATGGTCCACCACATAACCGAGCTCGGCGATTGCCGCGCGCACGCGTTCCACATTTTCGGGGGAGACGCGGCCCGCGGTTTTGCCGTTAACAACGAGGGAGACGGTGGCCGTGGAGGTGCCGGCTCGCTGGGCCACCATGGCTGCGGTAACCCGGGTTTTTCGGGGGCTCGGGGAGGACATTCTCCGATCGTAGCGGACCCCGCGGCCCCGGGTATGCGCCCGGACGCGGGGTCCGGGCGCGCCGGGCGGGGCCGCTTTCCGCGCCGATTTCCCCAAAACCGGTTCAACATCAAGCGCTTAATGTGTTAGCGTAAAGCGTTTGACGTAATCAGGTCCCCCCGAAAATATCCCCAAACGGGAGGGCCGCCCCGAAGACGTGGAGTGCTATGACCAAGAAAATTATCCTCGACTGCGATCCCGGTCACGACGACGCGATTGCCATCCTTCTCGCTCACGGAAACCCCGAGATCGAGCTGGTAGCCGTGACCACCGTGGTGGGAAACCAGACGCTGCCCAAGGTCACGCGTAACGCGCTGGCCGTGGCCCGCATCGCCGGCATCACCGGTGTGCCCTTTGCCGCCGGTGCCACCCGCCCCCTGGTTCGCACCATCGAGAATGCCCCCGATATCCACGGTGAATCCGGCATGGACGGCCCCGTCCTGCCCGAGCCCACCCTGGAGCTGGACTCCCGGCACGCGGTGGACCTGATCATCGACACCATCATGGAGAACGAGCCCGGAACCATCACCCTGGTTCCCACCGGCGGACTCACCAATATCGCCCTCGCCGTGCGCAAGGAGCCCCGCATCGCGGAGCGCGTGAAGGAGGTTGTCCTGATGGGCGGCGGCTATCACGTGGGCAACTGGTCCGCGGTGGCCGAGTTCAATATCAAGATCGACCCCGAGGCCGCACATATCGTCTTCAATGAGTCCTGGCCCGTCGTGATGGTCGGACTGGACCTCACCCACCAGGCCCTCGCGACCCCCGACGTGGTGGCCGAGATCGACGCCATCGGCACCAAGCCCGCGACGTTTGTGGTGGAGCTGCTGGAGTTCTTCGGCACCATGTATAAGCAGGCCCAGGGCTTCGACTCGCCGCCCGTGCACGACCCCTGCGCCGTGGCCTATGTGATCGACCCCTCGATCGTCCAGACCGTGAAGGTCCCGATCGACATCGAGCTCACCGGAACCCTGACCCTCGGCATGACCGTGGCCGATTTCCGCGAGCCCGCCCCCGAGAACTGCACCACCTATGCCGCGACCCACCTGGACCGCGAGCGCTTCTGGGGCCTCGTGACCGACGCCCTGAAGAACATCGGCGAGGTAGAACTCTAATGATGAGCGACCTGGCACAGAAGCCCGCCGTGCGCATCGGCGCACTCATGACCGCCCTGCTGGCCGCCTGTGTGGCGTTCCAGCTCAACGCCTCGATGCTCAGCCCCGCGCTGGTCACGATGGCGAAGGAACTGAATACCGACGACGCCACCATCGGTCTGAGCCAGACCATGTTCTTCACGATGGCCGCGCTATTCTCGCTGTTCCTGCCCCGCCTGAGCGATATCGCGGGCCGCAAGCGCGTCCTCACCTGGATGCTGGTCATCATGCTTGTGGGTACGGTGGTTGCCGCCCTCGCGGTGAACGTCGAGATGCTTTTTGTGGGCCGTATCATTCAGGGTGTCTCGGGACCCGTGGTGCCGATCACGCTGCTGATGCTGCGCGCCGAGATCACCGATCCCCGCCGCTATGGCGCAATGATGGGTCTGATCACCGCCGTGAACGGTGGAATCGCCGGAATCGACGCGCTGGCCGGTGGCTGGCTGGTGGCCAACCACGGCTTCCGCAGCGTGTTCTGGTCGATGGCCGTCGTGGCCGTTATCGCCATCGCCTTTGTGATCCTGTGGGCCCGCGAATCGCGCCCCTCCGCCGGAACCAAGATGGACTGGTGGGGCGTCCTGCCCCTCGTGGCCTCGATTGCCCTGCTGCTCACCGCGTTTAACGAGGCCGGCAAGCAGTCCGCCGCCAACTGGTACCTGGTGGCCGGCGGCATCATCCTCTCGGCGATTGCGTTCTGGATCTTCTGGACCGTGGAGAACCGCACCAAGGAGCCGCTGGTTCCCACCAAGTACCTGCGTCAGCGCAGCACGTGGGCGCTCCTGCTCACCACCCTGCTCACCATGACCGGTATCTTCGCCGTGGTCAACGGCCTGGTCACCTCCCTCGCCCAGAATTCCACCGCGGGCTTTGGCATGGAGGCCGACCTCACGTCGCTGCTGTTCCTCACGCCCTATGCCCTGGTGGGCTGGCTGGTGGGACCGTTTGCCGGTCGCCTGGCCCCGAGCTTTGGATATCTGAACGTGCTGCGCGTGGGCCTGGTTGGTTCGATCGTGGCCACGCTGATCATGGCCTTTGTGGGTGTGCACTCGCTGCCGGTCCTGATCGCCGCCACCGTCCTGATCGGTATCACCTATGCGGGTATCGGAAATATCATGCTCAACGGCCTGGGCATCGTGCTCTCGCCCGCCGATAACCCCGGCTTCCTGCCCGGACTGAACGCCGGTGCGTTTAACCTCGGTGCGGGCCTGAGCTTCGCGATTCTGCCGGTATTCCAGGTTCTGGGTACCCCGGCGGGGAGCGATTCCACGGCCGGATATACCACCGCGATGCTGGTGGGTGTGGTGATTACGGTGGTGGCCCTGGCCATCTCCTTCCTCATCCCGAAGCCCGTGGACGCCGAGGTTTCGGCCTAGTCACTTCCCGGTCCCCTCGGCCAAAGTGGCGACAAAACACTAAGCTGGGCGCGACGGACTTGCACGCGAGGCGTGCGGCCCGTCGCGCCCATTGATTTTCTTGAAAGGTTCCCTCCGGTGACAGACTCTCGCATTATCGTTGTTGGCTCGCTGAATGCCGATCTGGTGGTTCACACCGAACGCTTTCCGCAGCCGGGGGAAACGCTGCACGGCTCCGAATTGGTGATCGTTCCCGGCGGTAAGGGTGCCAACCAGGCCGTGGCCGCGGGACGCCTCGGCGGGGATGTTGCGATGATCGGCGCCGTGGGCGTGGGCGATCACGGCGATCTGCTGCTCGCCTCCACCACCGAGGCCGGCGTGGACGTCTCGCATGTGACCCGCCTGGAGGGCGTGGCCACGGGCACCGCCGTGATTAACGTGGATGGTGCGGGGGAGAACATCATCATCGTTTCGCCCGGCGCAAATGGCCGCCTGGGGGAGGCGGAGATTAGCGCCGCCGCGGGCGAGTTTGTGAATGCCAAGGTGCTGTGCCTGGCCCTCGAGGTGCCGATGGACACCGTCCTGGCGGCGGCCCGCCGCGGTCACGAGACCGGCACCACCGTCATGATGAACCTCTCTCCCTATGGCCCCGTGCCGCAGGAGCTGCTGGGGCTCACCGATATTCTGCTGCTGAACGAGCACGAGGCCTCGGACCTGCTGGGCACCGATGTTGAGGCCGCCGGCTGGGATGCCACGGCGCTGGCCCTCGCGGGCCGCGGCGTGACCCGCGCGGTGATCACCGTGGGTGCCGCGGGAGCCATCGTCATCGATAACGAGCGCGCTCCGGAGGCGATCTCCTCGCCCCGCGTGGAGGCCGTGGATACCACCGGTTGTGGCGATGCCTTTATGGGCGCGCTGGCGCTGCGCCTCGCCGCGGGTGACGGCCTCGCCGATGCCGCGCGCTTTGCCGCGACCGTGGGCAGCTATGCGGCCACCGGCGAGGGCGCCCAGGCGTCCTATCCGACCCCCGCTCAGCTCGAGGAATTCCTGGCCACCCGCCGCTAGGGCGGCCCGGTCATCGGCGCGGAGGGGTGATTACCCCTCCGCGTTTTCCGTATCGCGTCCGGGCCCCGGGCCTACACTGGGGGCATGAGTGAATACATTATTCCCGGTGCCGCGGTCCGCGATCACACGCTGAGTGTTCCGCTGGACTGGTCCGCGCCCGGGGGCGAGACCATCGAGATTTTTGCCCGCGAGGTTGTGGACCCCGCCCGCCGCGACCAGGCACTCCCGGTCTTGGTATTCCTGCAGGGAGGCCCCGGCGGAAAATCGCCGCGCCCCGCCGAGGGCGGCGGTGGCTGGCTCACCGAGGCCCTGAAAACCCACCGCGTGATCCTCGTGGATCAGCGCGGCACGGGCAGATCCACCCCCGCGCGCGCCGAGCGCTTTGCCGCGATGAGCGGTGCCGAGGGGGCCGCGTATCTGCTGTGCTTCCGCGCCGATTCGATCATTAATGACCTCGAGGCGCTGCGCACCCGGGTCTTTGGGGGCGTGCGCTGGGAGACCCTCGGGCAGAGCTACGGCGGATTCCTGACCCTCACCTATCTTTCCCGGCATCCCGAGGCCGTGGCCGCCAGCTATATCACCGGCGGGCTGGTCAATACCCACGCCGATGCCCTCACCACGTATCGGCACACCACGCCGCGCGCGCTGGCCAAGTCCCGCGCCTATTACCGGCGCTATCCCGAGGATCGCGAGCGCTTCGCGGCGCTGGCAGATCACCTCGATTCGCGGGATGTGCGGCTCCCCGCGGGGGACCGCCTCACGACCCGGCGCCTGCAAACCCTGGGTGGCCAATTTGGCATGTCCCCGGGTTTTGAGGCTGTGCACTGGCTGCTGGATGAGGCCTGGACCCGGGAGGGTTCGCGCCCGGTGCTGAGCGATTATTTCCTGCATCAGGTTCAGGCCGATACCGGCCATGCCCAGGGTGCGCTTTATGCCGTGCTGCAGGAGAGCATCTATGCGCAGGGGCACGGTGCCACCAACTGGGCCGCCCAGCGCGTGCGCGAGGAGTTCCCGGAGCTGGATGGTGGGCATCGCGATCTGATGTTCACGGGCGAGATGATGTATCCGTGGATGTTTGAGGATCAGCGCGAACTGGCGCCCTATCGCGCCGCGACCGAGGCGCTGCACCGCCACGAGGACTTCAGCGAGCTCTATGACGATGCGGCACTCCTGGCCAATCCGGTCCCCGTGGCAGCCGTGGCCTATTATCACGACCTCTACGTGGACGTGGATCTCTCGGCCGCGCAGGCCGAGCGCACGGGCAACCTCGATCTCTGGGTCACGAGCGAATATGAGCACGACGGCCTGCGCGCCGATGCCCGCGTGCTGCGCCGCCTGATCGAGAACGTGGCGGGCCGCGGCGGCCCACTCGCCTAGCAAAACGCGTGTATTCCCGGCCCCGGGAATACACGCGTTTTGCGTCAGGGGCCGGGTCGCGGATCGACCTCGGGGATAGCGTGGAGTTAACTCGTTCGATAGCGAGCGGGTCGGCGTTTCCCGCGCGTACCGGGGGCGTGACACGCAGCACCGGAAGGCCAGCTATGACGCTTAATATCGGCTATATCGTGGGAAGCACCTCCGCCAATTCCGAAAACCGGAGGCTGGCCCGGGCCCTGACCCGGCTGGCCCCGCACGGGGTGAGCCTGCGCGAGATTCTGATCTCCGAGCTGGGGTTTTATAACCGCGATCTGGACGGCGATTATCCGGCCCCGGCCCGCGCATTTAAAGCGGAGCTGGCGGCGGTGGACGCCGTGATCCTGGTGACCCCGGAGTATAACCGCGGCCTCCCGGGCTATCTCAAAAATGCGCTGGACTGGGCCAGCCACCCGGTGGGCGAAAACTCGTTATCCCACAAGCCCAGCGCGGTGATCGGCGCCTCGGTATTCCCCGTGGGAACGGCGCTCGCGCAGGCGCAGGCGCGCACCACGCTGGCGTTCCTCGGCTCACCGTGCCTCACGGTACCCGAGGCCCATATTCAGGTGACCCCGGGCTATTTTGATGCCGAGGATCGCGTGAGCGACCCGCGCGCGGCCGAGCGCCTGGGCGCATGGCTGGCGGCATTTATCCGCCACGTGCAGCGCGAGCGCGCCGCCTAGACGGCGCGGCACGCTAGCGAGTCTCGGGGGTCTTATCCTCGCTGCCGCTCCCCGTGCCGTCCTCCGACGCGGGGTCCTCGCCGAGGTCGGGCAGCTCGATCGGCCCGGTATCGGCCTCGGGATGGCCGGAGGTCGAATCGGAGAACTCGCCCTCCTCGTCAAAATCGTAGGCATCGGTTTCCATGCCGATCTGCGCGCTGGACGGCGTGGTCGCGGGCGTCCGGGTGAGCAGCTTCTCCACCTCGGATACGGCCAGGACCTGCTCGGCCTGCGGGTTGATCGGTGCCGAGAGCTTACCCAGCACGCTGTCCACGAGCCCGTCGAGCAGGCCCACGGCATCCTCAACCACGCCCTGATCGCGGGTATCCAGACCGTGCAGGAGCCAGCGGGCGAGCTCCAGCTCGGCGTGCAGCAGGGCGCGCTGGCGGATGAAGCGGTCGGGGGTGCGGGTGCACGACGCACGGTATGCGGCAAATACATCCTCGGCGGCCTCGGGGGCGGCGGTCAGCCAGTGCAGATCGCGCGCGGGATCGCTCACGCGCAGCCCGCTCCATCCCACAACGCCGCTCACGATGGGGCCCACCTCGTGATCGGTGATCAGGAAGGACTCGGCGCTCAGCGTGCCGTTAATCACGGTGGGCTGGAACTGCCAGAGGGCGTCATCGTGTGCCGCCTCGCTCCAGCGCTGGCGGATGGCCTCGGGCAGGCGGCGCGTGGACGCCGCGCGCTCAATCACGTTCAGGGCCTCGTTGCGGCACTGCGCGGCCGTGAGCGAGGGCAGGCCGATATCGGTCACAAAGGACGCCGGCAGCGAGTGGATCGCGGCGATCGCGCCACCGATCGAGGTGGCCACGCCGTCCCCCGCGGGGACATGCTCGGCGGGCACGTGGAAGCCCGGCAGGAACTCGCTCACCACCACGCGGCCGGGGGAGGCCGGAGCCTGCCCGATAACAACTGGAATGTCGAAGGAGAGGCGGCTGCGGATACCCGCGGTCATCGCCTGCAGTGCGATCAGCTCAATCGCCTGTTCACCCGCGGCCCGATCGTTGCCGGGCACACGCACCACCACGTCGGTATCGGCGTCGGTGCGCAGGAGGGCCGAATCAAAATCGCCCGTACTTCCGAGGCCCAGCGGCCCACTTCCGAGCACCACAAGGTCAGGAACCGCGGACGTTGCCATCGCGGCTAGAATTAAATGCGATCTGGCCATGTTCTCTAGGTTAGATTGCCCGGCGCGAAGGTCGATGACCGCCACGCCCGTTTTGATAGGGAGTGTATGTCTGAATCCACCGTAACCGCGCCCACCGCGGCCCGAGAGCCCGCACCCGCGGGCATCGACCGCGACTATAAGACCCGCGATCGCGAGGACCTCCTCGCGTGGCTTGAGGCCACCCCCGAGACCCGCGTGCTGGTCCTGCGCGGCGGCGCCACCCCGGTGGAAAACGGCGCGCTGCGCCTGTTCCGCTGGAGCGAACTCGCGGAGGTGAGCGCACCAAGCTATCTTGGCCGCACCCTGAGCGCCGAAAACGGTGTACCCGCGGGCGCCCCCGTGATCGCCGTGGACCTGGACGATGCCACCGCGGGCGCGCTGCACCCCGGCGCATGGGGAACGCTGCGCGAGGTTGGCGCCGTACTCGGCGCGCGCGATGCGAGCCTGTTTATTGCCGCGCTGGCCCTGATCCACTGGCATCGCGCGGGTGGCTTCTGCACCCGCTGCGGCGCGCTCACCGAGATTCGCCAGGCCGGCTGGTCGCGGCGCTGCCCGTCCTGCAATGCCGAGCATTTTCCGCGCACCGATCCGGCGATCATCGTGCTGGTCAGCGATGCCCAGGACCGCATTTTGCTGGGCTCCAATGCGCTCTGGAAGGCCGGGCAGTATTCGCTGCTCGCGGGCTTTGTGGAGGCCGGGGAATCCCTCGAGGAGGCCGTGGTCCGCGAGGTATTTGAGGAGGCCGGCGTGCGCGCCGTGGCCCCCGAATACCGCGGGTCCCAGGCGTGGCCGCTGCCGCGCTCCCTGATGCTGGGCTATCGCGCCCGGGTCGCCCCCGATTTTGATCCCGCGAGCATCGAGCCCGATGGCGAGGAGATCCTCGACCTGCGCTGGTTTAGCCGCGAGGGCCTGCGCGCCGAGGTGGGCACGCTCACGCTCCCCGGACACGCCTCGATCGCCCGCAAACTCCTGGACGAGTGGCTGATCGAGGACGGCGGTCCCGATATCGACGGCACCGCCGAGCGCGCCTAGATGATCCCCTCACCCACCGATCCCGAGGCGCTGCTGGCCGGGCTGGACCCCGAGCAGCGCGTGGCCGCCGAGGCGCTGCGCGGCCCGGTCTGTGTGCTTGCGGGTGCGGGCACCGGAAAAACCCGGGCCATCACCCATCGCATCGCCTATGGCGTGGCCAGCGGAACCTATGCGGCCAACCGGGTGCTTGCGCTCACCTTCACCACCCGGGCCGCGGCGGAGCTGCGCTCGCGCCTGCGTCAGCTCGGCGCGGGCGCGGTCTCGGCGCGCACGTTTCACTCGGCGGCGCTGAGCCAGCTGAATTATTTTTGGCCACATACCGTGGGCGGCCAGTTTCCGACGCTGATCACGGGCAAGGCCAAGATGCTGGGCCAGCTTGCCGAATCCCGCACGCTGCGCCTGGATACCGCGACGCTGCGCGATCTGGCCGCCGAGATCGAGTGGCGTAAGGTCTCGGGCCTGAGCATCGAACAGTATGCCGCCTCGGATCGCGCGGGCATCGGCAACCTCTCGCTGACCCAGGTGGCCGAGCTGCAGCAGGGCTATGAGGATCTGAAGGACGGCCGCCGCCAGCTCGATTTTGAGGATGTCCTCCTCGCCTGCGTGGGCATGATCCACAGCGAGGCCTCCGTGGCGCTGCAGGTGCGCGAACAGTATCGCTTTTTTGTTGTGGACGAGTATCAGGACGTATCCCCGCTTCAGCAGCAGCTGCTGGATGCGTGGCTCGGGGACCGCAATGATGTCTGTGTGGTGGGCGATGCGAGCCAGACCATCTACTCGTTTGCGGGCGCGCAGAGCTCCTATCTGCTGGAGTTCCCGCAGCGTCACCGCGGCACCACGCTGGTGCAGCTGGAACGCAATTATCGCTCCACCGAGCCGATCGTGGACAGCGCCAACCGGCTGATGCGTGGCCGTCCCGGGGCGCTGGTCCTGCGCGCGGCCACGCCCGAGGCGGCCGAGCCGCCCGCCGCCGCCCGCAAGCCCGCGTGGCCCGAGCCCGAGGTATCGCGCTTCCGCGATGATATGGCCGAGGCGCGCGGCGTGGCCCAGCAGATTCTGGAGCGCGAGCGGGCCGGCACCGCCTTTGCCGATATGGCCGTTCTCTTCCGCGTGAACGTGCAGTCAGGGGCCTTTGAGCAGGCCCTCACCGAGGCGGGTATCCCGTTCCGGCTGCACGGCGGTGCGCGCTTTTTTGATCGCCCTGAGGTGCGCCAGGCGCTCATGGAGCTGCGCGGGGCCTCGGTCTCGATCGTGGGGGAGCCGCTGTTTAAATCCGTTAGCGATGTGCTGCGCTCGCAGGGCTGGACGGTGGATCCGCCCGAGAGCGCGGGGGCGTTGCGCGATCGCTGGGAGGCGCTGAACGCGATCATGAACCTCGTGGATCAGGCGGCACCGGATACCACGCTGCGCCGCTTCACCGATGACCTCCTGGAGCGTCAGGCGGGCCAGCACGAACCCACGATGCCCGCGGTGACGCTCGCCACGGTGCACTCGGCCAAGGGTCTGGAATGGGAGGCAGTGTTCCTGGCCGGGCTCAGTGAGGGGCTGATTCCGATCAGCTATGCCACCACATTTGAGGCCATCGACGAGGAGCGTCGCCTGATGTATGTGGGGATTACCCGGGCCCGCTCGTTCCTCGGGCTGTCCTGGTCCGAGCGCGGGCCGCGCGCCAATGGCCTGCGCGAACCCTCCCGCTTCCTCACGGAGATTGGGTCGCGCCGCAGGCCCACTTCCTAGCGCGGGCGCGCGGGATGCCGGCGCGGGCCGCGGCCTGGCCCGGGCCTATTTCGCGGCTCGGGCCAGGCAGCGCGGCAGGCGCAGGAGCGGGAGACGTTCAGGCTCACCGTGCGACCCAGCGGCGCCAGATCATCAAATTCCAGGGCCCGGGCGCGCAGCCCGCGGTGCCCGCGCAGCAGCCGCGCCGAGAGCGCCGCGGCGGCCGTCTGCCGGGCCAGCGGTGCATGGGGGCCGTGCGCGCTGCCCGGCGAAAACGCGAGCACCTGGGTGGCCAGCGTGGGCCAGAGGGGGTCGCGCCGCGTGTCTAACGCGGCCAGACAGGCCAGGCAGGGGCCCGCGCCGGGCTCGATAAACGGGCCCACCCGGATGATGCGGTCGCCATAGGTGAGCGACAGATGGGGGATATCGGCGCCGAGCCAGGGCGCATAGCGCCGCGGGGCGCAAACAAAACCGGACACGATCACGGCGGCGGCGATGCCCGGGGCGGGGGCCGCCTCCTCCCCGGCGCGGAGAATCGGCGGGGCGAGCCCGGCGTCCGCGGTCGCGCGCAGCAGCTCCGGAAGGGCCGGGCCGCCCGCGAGTGCCCAGGCGGGCGCGGGAGTCCCGGGCGTGATGGATATGGGCGTGGTGGGCGCGGGATCGATCGGGGTGGGGCCGGGCGCGGGCGCGGCGGGATGCCCCTCGCGCAGCGCCCCGGAGATCGCGGCAAGAAACTCGCGCACCCGCGCCTCGCCCAGATCGTGCTCGCGCCCGAGCCGCAGCAGCGTTGCCAGGCTTGCCCCGGGGCGCAGCGCACCCAGCAGGATCTCGCATGCGGGCGGAAGATCCTCGAGCCGGGCCACGGGGCGGTCAAAGCCCAGCTGAAGGGCATGCGGCCCGCGCCACAGCACCGGAAGGCTCGGGTCCAGGCTCAGAATCATGCGCCGATTATGCCGTCCCAGCCTGCGTATTGGCTCCCTGGTCGGCGGGGAAAAAAGGGGCGGTGCGGAAAAGCTTCCGCACCGCCCCGGGAACCGCCTAGCGGTTATCCTCCGGGTCCTCGGCGGAGCCCCCGGCCTCGCCGCGCAGCAGCGCCTCCAGCGCATCGTCCATCTCATCGCGCGCGGGTGCCTCGCCGCGGGCGGCGGCCTCGAGCCGGGCCACGAGGGCCGCCGGATCGTCGATATCCGCCGAGGTGGGGACCAGATCCGGGTGGGACCACAGCGCGTCGCGCGCCTCATCGCCCACCGCATCGGTCACGGTCTGCCACATTGCGGCGGCCTCGCGCAGGCGGCGCGGACGCAGCTCCAGGCCCACCAGCGTGGAGAAGGCCGATTCCGCCGGGCCACCCGTGGCGCGGCGGCGCTTGACGGTTTCGGAGAGGGCCTGCGCGCGCGGGAGACGCGTGGTGGCACGGGTGGTGACCACATCCACCCAGCCCTCGATCAGGGCGAGGGTGGTTTCCAGGCGGGCGAGGGTGGCCAGCTGTTCCTCGCTCTTGGGCGGAATCAGCGAACCATTGCTCAGCGCCTCGCGCAGCTGTTCGGGATTGGAGGGGTCGAAGTCCTCCGCGAGCGATTCCATGCGTTCGGTATCGATGTTTATGCCGCGGGCAAATGCGGTGATCGAGGAGATCAGGTGCAGGCGCAGCCAGCGCGCATTGCGGAAGAGCCGGGCATGCGCGAGCTCGCGCACGGCGAGATAAATCTGGATCTGATCCACGGGGATATCCAGGCCCTCGCCAAAGGCCGCAATATTCTGCGGGATCAGCACGGCGTGGTTATCCTCCATCAGCGGAATGCCGATATCGCCGCCCGAGACCACCTCGGTGGAGAGCTGGCCCACCACCTGGCCCAGCTGCAGGGCAAAGAGTGCCCCGCCCACGCTGCGCAGCATCTGGCTGGCGTTTTCGATCATGCCGCGCATCTCCTCGGGGGCCTGCTCGGCGAGAACCCGGCCGAGGGCATCGGAGATGCTCGTGGCCACGGGCTCGGCCAGCTGGGTCCAGACCGGCATCGAGAGCCGCGACCATTCGGCGCGGCTCACGAGCGAGGGGGTCGCGCTGAGCGCGGAAAGCTGGGTGGCATCGGCGAGCCAGAGCGCGGCGATATTCAGCGCCTGCTCGAGCTGGGCGCGCACCTCGGGGGTGGTCTCCACGCTGCCGGTATTGGCCAGTTTGCGGGCCTGCTCATCGGCCACCGACCAGTTCACCTCGCCGTTGGCGGCACCGCTCATCGCGTTCTGAAGCTGCGAGAGCATGGCGGCAAGCGCCGCGGGGTCCGCGGGGAGTCCGGCGGCACCGGCAAGCTGTGAGGGGTCAACCCCGCCCTGTCCGGACAGAAACTGATTCAGCATCTCCCGGAATTCGTCCTCGGGATTTGTGGGGAATTCGTCTGGCACGTGCGCCACCTTTCCGATGTGCTCCGGGTTGCCCTTCCTACGCTACTGCCTCGCATGCGACCGCCGGGGGAAAACCAGGGTACTCCCTTCCGCCCGCCGCGAACAGGACACGGTATTATTTTTCTGTGCCACCCGAACGTGGGGTACGGGGAAGAGGAGGGATCGACGTGACGCAGCAGCCCAGCGACGCCAAAGATGTCCCCGAGCTGCCCGCCAGCCGGAGGCTACCCCACTATCCCGCCCCCGCCGATTCCGCGGAAAAAACAGCCGCGCCCCCGGCCGCTCCGCGCCCCGCGGCCGCGCGCCCCGTGCCCGTTACGGATCCGCCCGGGCATCGCACCCTCGGAATCATCGGCACGGTCCTCTTTTTTCCGGTGGGCATTTTTGCGCTGCTGCGCTCCTCCGAGTCCTCGCGCGCGTGCGCGGCGGGCGACCGGGAGCGGGCGCGCGCCGCGTCCACCCGGGCGCGCACGCTGTCCACGATTGCGATCGCGATCGGTGTCCCGTTCTGGGTCCTGGGCCTCGGTTTGGGGTTTATCCTGATCGGGTTATCGGGCCTCGCCGGCGGCGGGGTCGCGGGAGATCGGGTGGCGTTTCCGGAGCCCGCGGTGCCGGCCGTGCCCGTGGCCGACGCCGAGAGCGGAGATTATCGGGTGGGGATCTGGGGGATGGGTGACGAATCCGCGCGGATCACCATCAGCGTGAATGGCGCGGAGGAGTCCCGCTATTTTTTCCGGGATACCACCGTGGTCTATTACGGCCTGGAGCCGGGAGATACCGTCGAGATACGCGTGGATCCCGAGGCGGAGGGCCACGGATCCACCCCCGGATGCGGGTTCACCACGGTGGACGACGACTATATCCAATCAAATTTTGGCGTCCCCGCGCGCTGTAGCTTCACCCGGCCGCCGATAAACTGAGCCGCCCCCAGGCAATGCTCGGCCCGGAACTCCTAAGCTAGAGTCTCGGAGCCTCTTTTCTCCGCTCCCGTTTTTCTCTCCGTTCCGAAAGGCCCCTCCCGGTGACCCTATTCACTCCCGAACCGACCGTTGCCTCACGGGACCCGCACGCTCGTCGTCGCCGCGCCGGATGGATTGCACTCGCGGTGGCCATGCTCCTGCTCCTGGCGATGGCCCTGTGGCCCAGCAATTATCTGGTGCAGCAGCCGGGCCCGGTGGCCAATACCATCGGCACCACCACGGTGGATAAGAAGGAGGTGCCGGTGATCGAAATCAACGGCGCCGAGACCTTCGATACGGAGGGAGCCCTGGACCTGCTCACGGTGCAGATCCTCGGGGATCGCGAGCGTCCGGCCAATTGGCTGAGCGTGGCCGCGGCCTGGTTTGATCCGAGCCGCACCGTGGTGCCGATCGACAGCGTCTATGCCCCGGGTATGACCAGCGGCCAGCGCGAGGAGCAGAATAAGCAGCTCATGGTGTCCTCGCAGCAGGATGCGGTGGCCGCGGCGCTCCTGCACCTGGGCTATTCGGTGCCGGCCAAGCTGCGCATCACCACGATCCAGGAGGGCAGCCCCGCCGATGGCCCCCTGGTGATCGGCGATGAGGTGATCGCCATTAACGGCGAGGCCATGAGCGATCTGGAGGCCGTGCGCGCCGCCGTGAAAAATAACGCGGGTACCGAGCCGCTGAGCATCGACGTGATCCGCGATGGCGAGCCGCTCACCGTGAGCGCCACGCCCGTGAAGGTGAGCGAGCCGGGCGGAGCCACGCGCTATATGCTCGGCATCGGAACCGGCGAGGTTTTTGAGTTCCCCTTCGACGTAAAGATCCATCTTGAAGACATCGGCGGCCCGAGCGCCGGCATGATGTTTGCGCTGGGCATCATCGATAAGCTCACCCCCGGCAACCTCAACGGCGGAAAAAATATTGCGGGCACCGGAACCATCACCTCAGCCGGAACGGTGGGGGCCATCGGCGGGGTGCGCCAGAAACTCTTTGCCGCTAAGGATGCCGGTGCCGAGTACTTCCTCGCGCCCGAGAGCAACTGCGATGAGGTCATTGGACATATCCCCGGGGACCTGCAGGTCTTCGCCGTAAAAACCCTCGACGATTCGCTTGCCGTGCTGCAGGCCGTGCGCGATGGGGGCGACATGACGGGGCTCCCGACCTGCTCCGCAGACGCCTCGGGGAAATAGTTTTCCAGCCAACCCGCGTAGACTAGGCCGACGACCCCGATTTCCAACGAAGGCCTAACGTGACGTCAGCTACCAATACTGCATCAACTCCAGCCCCCAAAAAGAGATCCCCACTCGCTATAACCGCGATCATCGTCGGCATATTAGTCGTGGCATTCTTCGCTTTCTCGGGCTTCTATACCGACTTCCTCTGGTACGAACAGCTTGGCTTCACGGCCGTGCTCGCCACCAAGTGGATCGCCACGACCGCCATGTTCCTGATCGGTTTCATTGGCATGGCCGTCCCGGTATGGCTCAGCATCCACCTCGCGTATAAGCTGCGCCCGGTATATGCCAAGCTCTCGAGTCAGCTCGACCGCTATCAGGAAATGATCGAGCCCCTGCGCAAGCTCGCCACCTACGGTATCCCCGTGGTGCTGGGCCTGTTTGCCGGTCTCTCCACCGCCGGACGGTGGGAAGTTGTGCTCATGTGGTTCAACTCCACGCCCACCGGTACGATCGATCCCCAGTTTGGTTTCGACGCCGCGTTTTATATGTTTGAGCTTCCGTTCTATCGCGGAATCGTGGCCTTTGCCTCGGCGGCCGTGCTGCTGAGCCTCATCCTGACCGCCGTGGTGTGCTATCTCTACGGTTCGATCCACCTGAGCGGCCGCGAGCTGCGTATCTCCAAGCACGCCCGCATCCAGATTGCCGTCCTCGCGGGCGTCTACCTGCTGCTGCAGGGTGTCTCGATCTGGTTTGACCAGTACGCCACGCTCAACCAGACTGGCGACCTCTTCACCGGTGTGAACTATACCGCCGCCAATGCCACGATCCCCGGAAAGATGATCCTCGCGGGCATCGCCGTATTTGTGGCTATTTTGTTCTTTGTCACCGCCTTCATCGGCCGCTGGCGCCTGCCCATCGTGGGTACCGCGCTGCTGCTGGTTTCCGCGCTTGTGGTGGGTGTGGCCTATCCGGCCATCGTCCAGCGCTTCCAGGTGGCACCGAACGCCAAGAACCTCGAAACGGATTATCTGAAGCATAATATTGAGCTCACGCGCCTCGCGTATGGCCTCGATAAGGTTGAGGAAATCCCCTATGCGGCCACCACCGATGCCGAGCCGGGGGCCCTGCGTTCCGACGCCGAGACCACCGCAAATATCCGCATCATCGACCCGGCCGTGGTCACCAAGTCCTTCCAGCAGCTTGAGCAGTTTAAGCAGTACTACAGCTTCAATAAGGTGCTGGATGTGGACCGCTACGAGATCGACGGCCGCACCCAGGATGCCGTGGTCGCCGTGCGTGAGCTGAACCAGGGCGGTATCGAGGGCGATAAGTGGGTGAACTCGGCGCTGGTCTATACCCACGGTTATGGCCTCGTCGCTGCCTACGGTAATAAGCGCTCGAGCGATGGCCAGCCCGTGTTTATGCAGGCTGGTATCCCCTCCGCCGGAAAGCTCGGCGAGTTTGAGCCGCGCGTGTACTTCGGTGAGCGTTCCCCGGGCTATTCCGTGGTGGGTGCCCCCAAGGGTTCCAAGCCGGTTGAGCTCGACTATCCCGCGAGCCGCGATGGCGATCAGCAGGAGTACTACACGTTCACCGGCGACGGTGGGCCCAAGCTGGACAACATCTTCAATAAGCTCGTTTATGCGCTGAAGTTCCAGTCCGAGCAGATATTCCTGTCCTCGGATGTAACCGATAGCTCGCAGATTCTTTATGACCGTGATCCGATCACGCGCGTAAAGAAGGCCGCCCCGTATCTCACGCTCGACTCCGATCCGTACCCCTCCGTGGTGGACGGCCGGATCAAGTGGATCATCGACGGCTATACCACCTCGGCCGACTTCCCGTATTCGAAGACCGTGAGCCTGTCGAGCTCGATCTCCGATGCCGAGGGTCGCTCCACGTATGCGCTGGACGATATCAACTACATGCGCAACTCGGTTAAGGCCACGGTTGATGCCTATGACGGCTCGGTCACGCTCTATGCGTGGGACGAGGACGACGCGGTGCTGAAGACCTGGCAGAAGATCTACCCCAACGCCATCAAGCCCATGTCGGAGATGAGCGGCGATCTGATGAGCCACGTGCGCTATCCGAGCGATATGTTCAAGGTGCAGCGTAAGGTTCTGGGCGATTATCACGTCACCAACCCGGGACAGTTCTTCTCGCAGACCGATAAGTGGATCACGCCGAACGACCCGCAGTCCAAGGCCAACGATCCCAAGCTGCAGCCGCCGTACTTCCTGACCATGCAGATGCCCGGCCAGGAGAAGCCCAGCTACTCGCTGTACTCCACCTTCATTCCGCCCGGAAAGGGTGAGGACAGCCGTAACGTGCTCACCGGTTATCTCGCCGCCGACGCCAATGCCGGCAACGAGAAGGGTAAGCGCAGCGAGGACTACGGAAAGCTGCGATTGCTCACGCTGACCTCGGGAGACGCAATCCCCGGTCCGGGACAGGTGCAGAACACGTTTAACGCCAACCAGGAAGTCTCCAAGGAGATCAACCTGCTCAAGCAGGGCCAGACCGAGGTGCTGAACGGTAACCTGCTGACCCTGCCCGTGGGTGGTGGACTGCTCTACGTCCAGCCGGTTTATGTGCAGTCCAGCGGTACCACCAAGTTCCCGCTGCTGCAGCGGGTGCTGGTGGCCTTCGGTGACAAGATCGCCTTTAGGTCCACGCTGGACGAGGCCCTGGATGAGCTGTTTGGTGGCGACTCCGGTGCCAGCGCCGGCGACGGCGATGCGGCAACCACGCCCGATCCCCAGCCGGGGGCCGGCACGGACGGGGAGACGCCCACCGAGGGGGAGACCCCGAGCACGGGCGGTTCCACCGATCCCGCCTCCGAGGAGACCGTGCGCGCCGCACTGACCGATGCGGCGCAGGCCATGAAGGATAAGGCCGCGGCACTCGAAAAGGGTGACTGGGCCGCGTATGGTGAGGCCGATAAGAAGCTCACCGACGCGATCAACCGCGCCAACGCCGCCCTGCAGTAGGGTCTGGCGCCGCGCGGCGGCCCCCGTAACCTCCCCGGAGGATACGGGGGCCGCCGTGTTTTATGTCCCGAAGAGGCGTGCGTGGGGCCGCCGCGGCGCGGTATTCCGCGGCAATTCCCGATCCGCCGCGCCGGGGGAGCGGGCCGATTGGCCTTCCCGAGCGGGGCGCTGTAGAGTAATACATGTAGCGCGGGATGGAGCAGTTCGGTAGCTCGCTGGGCTCATAACCCAGAGGTCGTAGGTTCAAATCCTGCTCCCGCAACCAAAATAAAAGGGCCGGAAATCTTCACAGATTTCCGGCCCTTTTGTGTTTCCTCTCGGGCTCGCGCGGTGGGTTTCGACGCGCCGGTTGTGGCCGATTGGTGTGACGTGGGGTCGCATGCTAATCTGGAAAACGTAACGCGGGGTGGAGCAGTTCGGTAGCTCGCCGGGCTCATAACCCGGAGGTCGTAGGTTCAAATCCTGCCCCCGCAACCAGCAGAACCGCCGCCGTGATTCCCAGGAATCACGGCGGCGGTTTTTTGTTCCCGGGGGAGAGCTCGGGAGGTATTTCCCAAGACCGGGCGGCCCTCCTACTGGGGTATTGACGAAACCTACTGAGAGCCCGCCAGGTTTACACGCAAAATCGGCCAGTGTGCTGTTGGTATGGCTCCGCTGCTCCTAGAGTCTTTTTGATAGCTCATACGGAAGTAGAAGATTCGGGTTCTTCGCTTCGCGCTCCCTTTCGAGGCGGGCGATCGTTTACGGTCGGGGGACCGGACTGCGAGTGGGCCGTCTTGGGTCGGCCGGAACCTTTGGGGGGTAACGGCCGGCCACACTTCTTTAACTCCCCGCGGCGCCGACCCGCGTAGGCTGGGGGCATGACCGCCTCCCACCCCGCCACCGTGACCGTGGCCGTTGCACAGTTCGCCCCGGGCCCGGATACCGCGGAAAACCTCAAAAATATTTCCCGCCTGGCCGCGACCGCACACGCCCGCGGTGCCGAGCTGGTGCTCTTTCCCGAATACTCCGCCTATTTCAGCGCGCCGTTCACCGCGGAGACCCGCCGCGGCGCCCAGGGGCTCGAGGGCGAGTTTATTCGGGCACTGGGTGCCGTGGTTCGGGAACACTCGCTCTGGCTCGTGGTGGGGCTCCTGGAGGCCCGTCCGGACGCCCCGGAGCCCGGGATGTGCAATACCGTGGTGGCCCTCGGGCCGGACGGCGCGATCCACGCGCGCTATCGCAAGGCACACCTCTACGACGCCTTTGGCTATCGGGAGAGCGAATTTGTGCTGCCGGGGGAGATCACCCCGCCCGAGACGTTCGGCATCAACGGCCTCCGCTTTGGCCTGCAAACCTGTTATGACCTCCGGTTCCCCGAGGTCTCGCGCACGCTGATCGATGCCGGCGCGGATGTCCTCCTGGTGCCCGCGCAGTGGGTCCCGGGGCCGCTCAAGGAACACGCCTGGAATACCCTGTTGGCCGCCCGGGCCATCGAAAATACCGCCTATGTGGTGGCGAGCGATCATCCGCTGCCCGCGGGTATTGGCCTCGCGCAGATCCTCGATCCGGCGGGCATTCCCCTGGCCGGGCTGGGCACGGAGGCCGGAGTGGTCCTCGCCGAGCTCTCGGCGGCGGAGATTACGCGGGTTCGCGCGCAGAATCCCGCGCTCGCGCTGCGGCGGTTCGCCGTGACGCCGCGCGAGGGGGTCGCTCCCACCAGAACTGGGGGCCGGGCCGAGTGATCCCGCCCTTCTGGCCCCGAGCAAATAGCGATAGTCTCGGCGCAAGGGTTTGCGCCCGATGACATTGGGGAGGGTATCGGTGCAGGTATTTGGGGCGACGGTGGACGAGCACACGCGCTGCGTGCACTATGGCAGCGAGCGCGATATCGTGGCGATCCGGTTTTATTGTTGCGGCCGCTTCTACCCGTGCCATCTCTGTCACGAGGAGGACGCCGATCACCTTCCGCAGCGTTGGCCCCGCGAGCGCTGGGACGAGCCCGCGATCCTGTGCGGGCAGTGCTCGCAGACGCTGCCCATTAATACCTATCTGGTGGTCGAGCGTTGCCCGCACTGCCGATCCGAGTTTAATCCGGGCTGTGCGCTGCACGCCCCGCTCTATTTTGATACCGCGGACACCGCCCACGCGGGTATCGCGGATCCCGTGCGCGCGAGCGCCTAGAGCGAGGCGAGGCGCGATACTGCCTCGTGTAATACCTCCGGGCGCTTAGAAAACGCAAACCGCAGGAGCGAGCCATAGCGCGGGGCGTTCTCCGCGTGCACAAAGGCGCCCACGGGGATTGCGGTGACCCCGATCTGCCCGGGCAGGGCGCGCGCGAGCGCCGTGGCATCGCCGTGGCCAAGCGGCGCGGCATCGGCCACGATGAAATAGCCCGCGGCCGGCAGCGATACCGTGAACCCGGCCGCGGTCAGCCCCGCGGCGAGCAGATCGCGTTTGGCCTGGAGATCGCTCGCGAGGGTCAAAAAATAGGAGTCGGGCAGGGCGAGCGCGGCGGCGATCGCGGGCTGAAACGGCGCCCCGCTGACATAGCTTAGGAACTGCTTCACGGCGGTGACCCGCGCGACGAGCGTGGCGGGGCCGCTTAGCCATCCGATCTTCCAGCCCGTGGTGTTAAAGGTTTTGCCCCCGGAGGAGATTGTGATCGTGCGCTCGGCGGCCCCGGGCAGGGTGGCGATGGGCTCGTGGCGGCGGCCGTCAAAAAGCAGGTGCTCATAGACCTCATCGGTGAGGATGAGGGCATCATGCCGGTGTGCAAGCTCCACGATCAGCTCCAGCGTGGCCCGGTCGGTCACCGCACCCGTGGGGTTATGCGGGGTATTCAACAGGATGATGCGGGTGCGATCGCTGATCGCCGCGCGTAAACGCTCGGGATCCGGGGCAAACGCGGGCCATTCGAGCGGCACGGTCACATGCCGCGCGCCGGCCAGGGAGATCAGGCCCCCATAGGCGTCATAAAACGGCTCAAACGTCACCACCTCGTCCCCGGGTTCGGTGAGCGCAAGAATGCTCGCGGCCAGGGCCTCGGTGGCCCCCGTGGTGACCAGAATTTCCCGGTCGGGATCGAGGCGCAGCCCGTAGAAACGCTCCTGATGGGTGGCGATTGCCGCACGCAGCGCGGGGATGCCGATGCCCGGCGGATATTGATTATGGCCCTCTGCGATAGCGGTGCGGGCGAGTTCCAGGATCTCCGCGGGGCCGTCCTCATCGGGGAAGCCCTGGCCGAGGTTCAGCGCGCCGCTCGCCACGGAGAGTGCGCTCATCTCGGCAAAAATCGAGGGGGTAAGGGCGCCGTGTGCTCCCAGGAGTCCGGCGCCGTGGGAGGCGCGCTGCCAGCCAAATGTCGTGGTCATCGGAGGAGATACCCCGTCCCTTGCTCGGTGCGGGCCGCGGGCCCTGGGCTTTTTGCGAATAATGCCGCCGCCCCAGAATATCGATAATCGCGCCGTTATCCCCGCGATCACGCTAAAATGACGGTTATGTCGGGGCGGAGACATCGTCCGAGTCCGGGCCGTTAACCGAGCGGGGATCTACACAGCGCCCGCTTATGTAACGTCCAGGTTCGCCCGCCATGCTGACCTTGCTTGGAAGGAGCAGAGATGACTCACGAACCGATTGACGCAGAAAACCCCGGAACCACTCCGGTGCCCTCGAATGAGGAGAGCAATACCCCCGAGGCCCCGCGGCCCGCACCCCCGCTTCCCACCGAGGACGCCGCCGAGGCCTCCCGGCGCGAGGCCGCCGAGCGCGAGCAGCTCGCCGCCGCCGAGGCCTATCGTGCCCGGCTGCGCGAGGAGCAGGAGCAGCGTGCCCGCGAGGAGCAGCATCGCGCCGCACTGGCCCGCGAGGAGGAGGCCCGCCGCATCCGTGCCGAGTCCGATGCCCGCGTGACCCGCCCCGTGGAGCCGAGCGCCGCGGGACATTCCGCCTATGCCCCCGCGCCGGCCCAGCCCACCGCGGCCCAGCCCGCTCAGGCCCAGCCCACTCAGGCTCAGCCCACGCAGGCCCAGCCGACACAGGCTCAGCCCACGCAGGCCCAGCACAACCACTTTGCCGCGCCCTCCCAGCCGCACGCGGGCCACGCGCCCCAGCCGGCTCCGGGACAGCAGCACGCCGCGGCCCCGCACTACGCGGGCACGGCCGCCTATCCCGCGGCGCAGGACCACTCCGCCACCCAGCCCTTTGGCTATGACGGCGGCCAGGGCGGGGTTCCGCCCCTGGACCCCGGCAATGCCTTCAGCGCCCCCGAGCAGCCCCGCAAGCGTCGCGGCGGAATGCTCCTGATCGCCGGTGTCGCCGTGGGAGCCCTGCTCGGCGGCGGTGTGGGCGCCTATGTGACCTCCGCAATCATGCCCACCCATAGCGCCGTGGGCCAGGCCGGCAATGCCGGCTCGGGTGCGATCACCATCAACGATAAAAATAATGTAAACCAGATCGCCGCGGTGGCCGGAAAGGTGCTGCCCAGCACCGTAACCATCACCGTCACGAGCGCCGAGGGTGAGAGCACGGGCTCCGGCTCGTTCATCACCAAGGACGGCTATATCCTCACCAATAACCACGTGGTCACCATGGGTGGGGCCACCACCGATGTCTCCGTGCGCGTACAGGACAGCAACGGACGCCTGTATAAGGCCACGGTCATCGGTGCCGACCCGCTGAACGACCTCGCCGTGATCAAGGTGGAGGGCAAGGACTTCACCCCGGTGGAGTTTGCCGATTCGGATAAGCTCAACGTCGGCGAAATGGCCATCGCCCTCGGCGCGCCGCGCGGGCTGAACGACTCCGTGACCAACGGAATCGTCAGCGCGCTGAACCGCAGCATCTCGCTTCCCTCCACCGAGGTCCCCGAAAACGACGGTTCGCAGACCGAGCCCGAGAGCCCCTGGGGCTTTGACCTGCCCGGTAAGCAGCAGCAGCAAAATACCGCGCAGTCCTCCGTGCCGATCGGCGTGATCCAGACCGACGCCCCGATCAACCCCGGAAACTCGGGAGGCCCGCTCGTGGATGCCGAGGGCAAGCTCATCGGCGTGAACGTGGCAATCTACCACGCGGGTACCGACGAGACCGCGGGGTCGATTGGCCTCGGCTTTGCCATCCCGTCCAATACCGCCAAGCGCATCTCGGATGAGCTGATCGCCAATGGCAAGGCCACCCACGGCCTGCTGGGCGCCACCGTGGCCGATGCCAATAACGATCCCGACGCCACGGTTGTGGGCGCCACCATCAAGGAGGTCAGCCCCGGGGGAGCCGCCGAGAAGGGCGGGCTGCGCGCGGGTGACCTCGTGACCGCACTGAACGGAAAGCCCGTGACCAACCCCAGCGATCTGACCGCTCAGGTGCGCTCCTATGCGCCGGATACCGAGGTGGAGATCACCTTTGTACGCGGCGGACAGGCGCAGACCACCAAGGTGACGTTGGGCGCACTGAGCACCAAATAACACCCCTCGATTCATCTCATCCAGGCATGTGCCCGCGATATCCGCACCGGATATCGCGGGCATTCCTGTGTGTGGGCAGACCGGGAGCGCTACGGTGGCCTGGTAAGCTCTAATTCGGACAAAAACCAGTGAGCGGAGACCATGACGGACCAATCTTCGGACGCATCCGAGCCCAATCTGGTGGGGGTCTCGTATGTGATGCCGGTGCTGAACGATGTCACGCATGTTCGCGCCGCCGTGGACTCGCTGCTCAGCCAAGACTATGCGGGCCCGTTTGAGGTGGCCATCGCCGTGGGGCCCAGCATTGACGGCACCAACGAACTGGTTGCCGAGCTCTCCGCGCAGGACCCGCGGATCCGCGTCTTAGACAATCCGGTGGGCTCCACTCCGGCCGGGCTGAATATCGCGATTCGTGCCACCACGTTCCCCATCGTGGTGCGCGTGGATGCCCACTCGGTATTGCCCCCAAATTACACCTCCGTGGCCGTGGAAACCATCCAGCGCACGGGCGCCGCCAATGTGGGCGGCATCATGGATGCCCGCGGCACCACCGCTTTTGAATCCGCGGTGGCCCGGGCCTATGGCTCGCGCGTGGGCCTCGGCGGCAGCCCGCATCATGTGGGTGGCAAGCAGGGCCCCGCGGATACCGTTTATCTGGGGGTTTTCCGGCGCGAACCACTGGAGCGCGTGGGGGCATTTGACGAGCGGATTAAGCGCGGGCAGGACTGGGAACTGAATTATCGGCTGCGCCAGGCCGGCGAAACCGTCTGGTTCACCCCCGAGCTGCGTGTGGTGTATCGGCCGCGGCCCAGCCTGAACGCCCTGATGCGGCAGTTCTTTTCCACCGGAATGTGGCGCGGCGAGCTGAGCCGCTCCTTCCCCGGCCCCGGTGCGCTGCGCTATTTTGCGCCGCCGGTGATGGTCCTCGGCGTGAGCCTGGGCATCCTCCTGGGGCTGCTCGGCAGCATCGAGTCAGCCCTCGGCGGGGCCCGCTGGCCGCTCTGGGGATGGGCGATCCCGGGACTCTATGTGGTTTTGGTTCTGCTTGCTACGCTCGTGGAGGGGCGCAAGGACGGCCCCGCGTCGATGGCCTGGTTCCTCGTGGTGATTCCCTGCATTCACTTCTGCTGGGGCTTTGGCTTTATCCTCGGTTATCTCTCGCTGGCCCGGGGCATCTCGGCGCTGAAAAACGAAAGAGGCTCGCGTGTCCGAAACGGATAACCGCCCCGCTAAACCCCGCACCATCGCCGAGCTGCGCGCCGTGGCGCAGCCGCCCGAGGTGCGTTCGCGTCGTAATGCCGAGCACTGGACGGCATCGCTCTATCTGCGCGATCTTTCCCCGTATCTCACCTGGCTGCTGCTGCGCACGCGCATCAGCGCCAATGGCGTGACCGGCCTGATGATCCTCACCGGCTGGAGCATCGCCGGCTTCCTGCTCATCCCCGGAATCTGGGGTGCCCTGCTGGGCCTGCTTGCCGGGCAGGCGCAGATGCTGGTGGACTGCAGCGATGGCGAGGTTGCGCGCTGGCGGCGCACCTCCTCGCCCGCCGGGGCCTTCCTGGATGCCGTGGGCCACTATTCCACCGAGACGCTGATCCCGCTGGCCCTGGCAATTCGCGCCGCGGGCTATCCGTTTGAGGCCCCCGCCGATTATCTCTACACCACGCTGGGCGCGCTCTTGGCGATCGTGATCATCCTGAATAAGGCGCTCAACGATATGGTGCGCGTGGCCCGGGCCAATTATGGCGCGAGCAAGCTCACCTATAGCGAGGCCGAGTCGGCGCCGCGCCCGGGCCTGCTCCAGCTGGCCCGCCGGATCGCCAAGTTTTTGCCCTTCCACCGGATGTTCCACTCCGTGGAACTCACGATGGTCATTTTTGTGGGTGCCGTGGTGGGCCTGTTCATCGGGGATACCCTCGCGATGCGCTGGACCCTGGTGCTCCTGCTGATCATGGGCTTCATCACCCTGTGTGGCCATTTTGTGGCCATCATGACCTCGCAGCGAGTCCGTGCCTAGCGCTGGCACACCCCGCGTGGGGGTGGTGATCCTCACCCAGGGCACTCGCCCCGAGGATCTTGAGCGCGGCATCCGCAGCGTGCTCGCGCAGGAGGGCGTGAGCCTCGATATCGTGGTGGTCGGAAACGGCTGGGAACCCGTGGGGCTCCCCGCGGGCGTGGCCGGGCTGGCGCTAAGCGAAAACGTGGGCATTCCCGCGGGGCGTAATGCCGGGGTTCCGCGCGTGAGCGGGGAATACCTGTTTTTCCTCGACGATGACGCCTGGCTGCCGGATACCGATTTTCTGATCTCCTGCGTGCGCCGGGTGAGCGAGGACCCCACGATTGGGCTGATTCAGCCGCGCCTGGACGCCCCGGATGGTCAGCCCTCGCCGCGCCGCTGGATTCCCCGCATCCGCAAGGGTGACCCGCGTCACTCCAGCGATATCTTCTCCTGCCTGGAGGCCGTGATCTTTATGCCGCGCGCGGTATTTGATGCCGCGGGCGGCTGGGCGGCCCCGTTCTTTTATGCGCATGAGGGCATCGAGCTGGCCTGGCGGGTCTGGGACGAGGGCTATCGGGCCCGCTATGAGGGCGATCTGCGCGCGCATCACCCCGTGGTCACCCCCACGCGGCATGCCGAGTATTACCGGCTCAACGCCCGTAATCGGGTCTGGCTGGCCAAACGCAATCTGCCGCTGCCCTGTGCGCTGGCCTATGTGGGGTCCTGGACCGGCATTCAGATCCTGCGCTGGTGGCGCACACCCGCGGTGCTGCGTGCCTGGTTTGCGGGCTGGCGCGAGGGCTGGCGCGTATCGCCCGGCGGCCGCCGTCGGCTGCGCTGGCGCACGATCTGGCGGATGACACGCGCCGGTCGGCCGCCCGTAATTTAGCGTCGAGACGCGACCGTTATAAAGATTGGATACCCTAGAAGCATGGGTGTGATGAGTGACGGTCGCAAGGCCGTCCAGCTATTTCGGGATGCGTTGGCCAATCGACGGGCGCGCAGCGAGCTGGCCGGACGACTCGCCGCGCTGACCCCCCTGGAACGCGGCCACTATAAGATCGCCGTGTATTTTGCCGATTCCAAGGTAAATATGTACCAGATCCGGCAGTGGTATAAGCCGCTCGCCGAGCTCTCGCAGACCTACCCCGTGGTGGTGCTGGCCCGCGCTCCCACCGCCGCCACCCAGCTCTTTGAGGAATCCCCGCTTGACGTGGCCTATGTGCGCACGGTCACGGCGCTGGAATCCACGCTCGAGGAGCAGGATATCCGCATCGTGTTCTATGTGAACCAGAATGCCAAGAACTTCCAGATGTTCCGTTATGGGCGCTGCTGGCACGTTTTCATCAATCACGGTGAGAGCGACAAGATGTATATGACCACCAACCAGTTCAAGGCCTATGACTACGCGTTTATCGCGGGGGATGCCGCCCGCGAGCGCCTCACGCGCGCGCTCTGGGACTACGATCTGGAGCGCCGGGCACTCGTGATCGGCCGCCCGCAGGCCGATCATTATGCCGGCAGGCTTCCCTATACCCCCGATGAGCGTACGGTGGTGCTCTACGCCCCCACCTGGGAGGGGGATCGCGAGGCCGCGGCCTATGGCTCGATCGCGACACACGGTGTGGCGCTGATGAAGGCACTCCTGGCCTCCCCGCGGCATCGGGTGATCTATCGCCCGCATCCGCGCTCGGGTGTGGTGGATCACGCATATGGCCACGCCAATCGGCAGATCATTCAGGCCATCGAGGCCGCCAATCATGCCGATCCCTCGGCGCATCACGTATTTGACGAGGGCATGGACCTGGGCTGGCAGCTCGCCGCCGCGGATGTGGCCATCGTGGATATCTCCGCGATGGTTTACGATCGGCTCGCCGCCGGAAAGCCGCTGCTGATCACACGCCCCGTGAATCCCAATGCCGAGATTGATACCGCTGGCTATTTGCAGGCCTGCGAGTGGCTGAGTGCGGATCACGCGGCAAACATCATCGCCGAAACGGAGCGTGTGCTGCACGATCCCGAGACGGTGGGCCGCCTCGAGCACTGGTCGCACCACTATTTTGGGGATACCACCCCCGGGGAGACCACCAAGCGTTTTCATGCCGCGGTGGATACCCTCATGGAGCGCTGGGAGAGCTTCGCCGAGCGCGAGGCCCGGACCGGTTCCGCCACGGATCCCCTCGCCGGCACCACCGCCGCGGTGGAGGCGGGACGCGCCGGAGCCTAGGCCCGGTTATTCTCCTCGGAGGGGTAGTCGAGGCGCCCGCTGCCGGGTGCCTCGGGGCTACCCGGTTCGCGGCGGCGCACACCGCGGATGAGCGGCACGCGCTCGCGCAGTCCCGCGAGCGGATTGCGCCCACCCGGGGTGCGCTCGCGCGGTTCAAGCTCGGGGGAGAGGGTGGCCGCCGCGGGGCCAAACGCCCCGCGGGAACTGGCCACCACGGTGCGGCCGGCCAGGTGATTGCCCACGCCGCCAATGGCTGCACCGATGCCAAAGGGCATCACCTTGCCAATCAACGTGCTGCCCTGATTCACGGCGAAGTGCTTCACAAAACGATGTTTGAGCTGATCGGCCACGGGGCCCATCACCATCTGCGGCATCGAACCGGTGATCATCTGGCCCCAGTGATTGCGCCGCGCGGGACCCTGCCCGGTGACCTCGCCCGTGAAGTTTTTCAGCAGGTCGGTTCCCGCGCGCCCCAGGATCATGGTCATGACCAGTGCCCGGGCGCGCAGGGGATCGGTCACGGCGATGCCGTGTACCTCGGCCACCGATTGCGCAAAGAGCGCGGTGACCTCGAGGAATCCCGCCGTTTCCGCCCCGGAGAGCGCGATCGTGACGCCGGTGCCGATCACGGGGACCATCGCCGTGGCGCCCACCGCCGCGCCGCCCGAGGTGACCGCCGCAAGATAGCGGCGCTCCAGGATTCGGATCAGCTGATCGGGGGTGGCCCGCGGATTGCGGCGCCGGATGCCACGAATATGGGCCAGGACAAGAGGACGCTGGACCGAGAGTACGCGGTCGAGGCCGCGCACCCATGCGGGATCCACGGGGGCCTCCGGATGTGAGGAGGGATTGCTGCGCGAGCGCAGATCGATGGTCTCTCCCTCGGGCAGCGAGGTGATCACATAGGGTTTTGGTGTGCGAGCCATAATCGTCGTAGCCCTCCATTCCTGGCCAGTTTATGGTTATTCGCTGGGAGAATGCAGGACCAACCGGTTAAGATTTGGGCGTGATGTAATCGGCGTTATAGCGGTCCAGGACCTCGCCGATCGGCCCGTCCATCTGCAGCGCGCCCTTATCCAGATAGAGGCCGCGCGTGCAAAACCGGCGCAGGTCTCGCTCGTTATGCGAGACAAAAAACAGGGTGCGGCCGCCACGCAGCATCTCGTCGATGCGTCGATAGCACTTCTCGCGGAACGCCTTATCGCCCACGGCCAAGACCTCATCCACCAGCATGATCGGTTCATCAAGCTGCGCGATCACGGAGAACGCGATGCGCACCTTCATGCCGCTCGAGAGGTGCTTATAGGGCGTATCCACAAAATCGCGGATCTCGGCAAAATCGATGATCTCGTCATAGCGCGCGTTGATCTCCGCCTTGGTCATGCCGTGCAGACCCGCGGTGAGATAGACGTTATCGCGCACCGAAAGATCGTTCACAAAGCCGCCGGTGATCTCGATCAGCGGGGCCACCCCGGCCGCGACCTCCACGCCGCCCTCATCGGGCAGGATGACGCCCGCAACCAGCTTCAGGAGCGTGGACTTACCCTGGCCGTTGCGGCCCACCACGCCGATGGCCTCACCCGCATGCACGGTGAAGTTGAGGTTGCGGAACGCCCAGAATTCCCCCGGGCGTGAGCGCCGCGTGCGCCCCGCGAAGAGGTCTTTAAAGCTGCGTCGGCGGCTCTTACTGCGGCGGAAACGAATGCCCAGGTTGGTCGCGGAGATCATCGGCACACTCATTAGATCTCCTTCAGGACCGAGCGCTCACAGCGCTTAAAAACAACCAGGCCGAGGGCCAGGATCGCGAGGGACATCACGGCCGAGACCAGCACCGGGAACCACAGCAGCTGATTCTCGAAGAAGCCCGTGCGATAGAGCGAGAAGATACCGGTGAGCGGATTAAACGCGGCGAGAGGCTGCATTGCCTCGGGCAGGTTTATTGAGCTATAAACGATCGGTGACGCGTAGAACATGAAGCGCAGAATGAGCTTAATGGCGCGCTCCAGATCCCGGAAAAAGACCACCAGCGGGGCCACCAGCAGGCCCAGCCCCAGCGAGAGAATCGCCTGCAGGAGAATGGCCAGCGGGAACGCCCACAGCACGTGGATGTTAATGGGGGCATGGAAGGCGATCACAAAAATCGCCAGCACCGGGATCGAGGCAAGAAACTCGATGCCCTTGGACATGACGATCCTGGCCACCCAGATGGTGCGTGGGATTGACGTGGAGCGCACCAGCTTGGCCTCGCGCAGGAACGCCCGGGTGCTATCGGAGATCGTGCCGGTGAACCACATCCAGGGCAGCAGCCCGGCAAGGAGGAACACAATATAGGGGGAGTCGCCGATGTCATCGCCGCGCTGGAAGACCACCACAAAAACAAACCAGTAGATCCCACTCATGACCAGAGGGTCCAGGATCGACCAGAAATAGCCCAGGGCGCTGGTGGAATAACGCACGCGCAGATCGCGCTTGGTTAATAGCCAGAGTGCGCTGCGGTAGCGCTGCCCGCGGGACCGTTGCGGTCGGGGCGTGTCAAAGGAACTCGTCACAGGGCCAATCTACCGGTTTAACGAGAAATCCCCGTGCCGAGGACGGGAATGTCATCTCGGTACACGGGGAGTTCGCGGGTTAGACGTAGAGGTTTGCGCGCTCGAGATCCTCGGCGAAATCCACCTCGACGGCATAAAAATCGGAGATATCCATGGGCTCAACCAGCATGCGGTCCTGCTCGATGGCGAGCTCGATACCGCGCTCGAAATAGTCCTGGTCGTCTACCCGGCCGAGCTGACGCAGCAGGTTGGCCTTATCGGTGGAGGAGACGTAGTTGATGCCCACGGCCTCGCCGAGGCCACCCGAGACGGTCTTGGAGAGCTCCTGGATGAAGCCCTCGGCGCCCACCGTGTACTTGACCTCCTCATCGGAGACCTTGGATGTATTCACGGTGACAAAGGACTGATCGGTGGCGACCACCTTGGCGGCACGCACGAGAACCTCGGGGTCAAAGACGACATCGCCGTTCATCCAGAGGACTCCGCCGTTGCCCGAGGCGGCGAGTGCGCGCATGAGGGACTTGGAGGTATTGGTCTGGTCGTACTGCTCGTTAAAAACGAACGACGCATCGGGGAAGGCCTCGATGATGTGCTCGAGCTTATAACCCACAACCACGGTGATCTTCACGGCGGGACCGAAGGCGTGATGGATGTTGTCAAACTGCTGCTGCATGATGGTGCGACCATCGTTGAGCTCGGTCAGGGACTTGGGCAGCGAACGGCCCAGGCGTGTGCCCATGCCGGCTGCCAGAATGACGACCTGTGTGCTCAAGAGAGACTCCTAAAACTTATGTAGCATCCGGGAGCGTGGCGTGTTTGCCCGACGTTCACCGGAAGGAAATTAGCTTGACACCCCGTTATGCCACTTTCAAACCTAGCCCGGGGGTGCAATGAAAACACTCCCAGTCTGGGGGTTGTTGCCGATTCGTAATACTGTGTAGGGGCTTTTCTCAGGTTCGTTTATGTCTCAATATGGCTGGTCCTACCGGATTTAGACGGGCCTATTGGTAGGTTTGGACCGTGACAGCCGTGCCGCCCTCGAACCCGACAGATTCCGCCAAAATGACAACCAATGATGGTAAAACCGATGCCTCGCGCCCGGAGAACTCCGCCGCCAAGGACAGCACGCGGGATAACGCTCCCGCGCTAAAAAAGACCACCCCGCGACCCGCGGCGAAGAAGCCCGCGCGCACCTCAGCAACCGCCAAAACCCCGGCCGCCACGCCGTCCGCCGCCCCCGCGGCAGATGATGCGTCGGCGAAGCCCGCCGGGCAGCCGAAGGCGGCGGCCGCGGCGGCCAAAAAGGCCCCCGCGAGGAAGCCGCCCGCGAAGCGTGCGCCGGCCAAGAAGGCCGCGCCGGCCACGGCCACGGATGCGGCTCCCGCCGCGGCCGCCGCCAAGGCCCCCGCATCAAAGCCCGCCTCGGCGGCGAAGACTCCCGCGGCCAAGACCGCTGCGGCCAAGCCCGCGTCGGTTAAGGCCACAGCGGCGAAGAAGCCTACGGCCAAGACCACCCCGGCCAAGCCCACCCCGGCTAAGACCACTCCGGCTAAGACCACGGCGGCCAAGGCCGCGCCGAAGACCGCCGCCGCCACGGCCACGCCCACCAAGCCCGCGAGCATCGCGGCCCCGGATAACGGCGCCGATAGCGCGGACACTGCGCCGAAAAAAACCGCGACCCCCGGGACCGAGGCCGCGGCAAAACCGGCCGAGCCCGCGCCCGCCACCCCGGGCGATAGTGTGCTCAGCGTGCGCGGCCTGGGGAAGAGCTACGGCGATCTGATCGCCGTGGAAAATATCACCCTCGAGGTGCCCGCCGGTTCCTTCTACGGCATCGTGGGCCCCAACGGTGCGGGCAAGACCACCACGCTCTCGATGATCACGGGCCTCCTGCGTCCCGATAGCGGCGAGATCAGCGTGAACGGTGTGGATGTCTGGGCCGATCCCAACCGCGCCAAGCGCAGTATCGGCGCGCTTCCCGACCGCATGCGCCTCTTTGACCGGCTCACCGGCGCCCAGCTCCTGTATTACTCGGGAACCCTGCGCGGGTTAAGCGCCGCCACCACCCGCGAGCGCATCGCCGACCTGGCCACCGCCTTTGACCTGGGTGATGCCCTGAACCGCCTCGTGAGCGATTATTCCGTGGGAATGACCAAGAAGGTAGCGCTCGCGGCCGCGATGATTCACTCCCCGCGCATCCTGATTCTCGACGAGCCCTTTGAATCCGTGGACCCCGTATCCGCGGGCAACGTGATTGAAATCCTGCAGAACTATGTGGAGCATGGCGGCACGGTGGTGCTCTCGAGCCACGGCATGGACTTCATCCAGCGGGTCTGTGACCACGTTTCGATCATCGTGAACGGCCGCGTCCTGGCCCAGGGCTCGGTGGACGAGGTGCGCGGTTCCGGGACCCTCGAGGACCGCTTTGTTGAGCTGGCCGGAGGCCGCAAGAATGCCGAGGGGCTGCAGTGGTTGCACAACTTCTCCGACTGAGGCTCCAGGTCCTCGCCAATGCCTTCCGCCGCGGCTCCCGCGATGTCTTGCGTCTGGTGCTGGGAATACTGATCACGCTTGCGCTGGTTTATGTGCTGGGCCTGGGCCTGATGGAATTACACACGCAATCCGCGGAGATCATCCGAGACGTGATCACCGTGGCGGGCTCCTTTATCCTGCTCGGCTTTTTTATCGTGCCGCTGATTTCCCGCGGACATGATTCGCTGGACCCGCGCCGCTTTGCCCTCTTTGGACTGAATACCCGCAGCCTCGCCGCGGGGCTGGCCCTCGCCGGGCTACTGAGCATTCCCGTGCTCGCGCTATTTGCGGTGGCCGCCCTGAGCGCCACCGCCTGGGCGGGACACCCGGCCGCGGTGACCCTCGCACTGCTGGGGGCGATCATCGCCGTAGTCACGGCCACGCTGCTGGGTCGCCTCGCACAGGGGCTCTCCTCGCTGTTTTTGGCCCGCCGGAAGAGCCGCGAGTTCTCCTGGCTCGTGAGCCTCCTGCTGCTTGTGCTGGTCGGACCGGCGCTGGTACTGGGCGCCTCGGTGCTGTGGAACGATGACGGCCTCGAGGTGCTGGGAGGGGTGGGCGATATCATCGCCTGGACCCCGCTCGGCGCCGTCTGGTCGGCGCCGGGGGATGCAGCGCTGGGACTCGGCGGTCTCGCCGCGGCCCGGGTAGCGATTGCGCTGCTCACCGTGGCCGTGCTCGCCTGGGCCTGGGTGCGCCTGGTGGGCTATCTCGCGATTACCCCGGAGCGTTCTCTGGCGCGCGCAAGCATCGGCGGACTCGGCTGGTTTGACGCCCTGCCGGGGCGACCCGCCGCGGTCATTGCCGCGCGATCGATGACGTACTGGGTGCGCGATCCGCGCTATGTCACCTCGCTGCTGATTATCCCCGTGGTGCCCCTCGTCTCGATGTTTGCACTGAACCTCGCGGGGGTGGCCTGGCAGCCGCTTGCCCTGCTGCCCATGCCGATCCTGGTGGCCTTCCTCGCCTGGTCCGTGCATAACGACCTCGCGCTGGACTCCTCCGCGCTATGGCTGCACGTGGCCTCGGGGGTGAGCGGAAGTGCCGACCGGCTCGGCCGCACATTCCCCGTGCTCCTCTTTGGTATCCCGTTTATTCTGATCGGGTCGATGATCAGCGTGGGCCTCTACGGCGATTGGGCGCTCCTGCCCGCGATGCTTGGAGTCTGTGTCTCCCTGCTACTCACCGGCCTGGGCCTGGCCAGCTATTTTTCGGCCCGCACCCCGTATCCCGCGGTGCAGCCGGGGGATAGCCCGTTCCAGCAGCCGCAGACCGGCGGAGGGTATCCCGGGGCGGTGCAGGCCTTCAGCCTCGTGGGAATGATCCTGCTGAGCGCACCCACCCTCTATATTGCGTGGCGCGCGCTCGTGCTCGATCCGGCCTGGTCGCCCGTGGCGCTCGCCGCCGGAGTGGGCATCGGACTGGTGGTATTTATCGGCGGTATCTGGGCGGGTGGCCGCTATTTTGATCGGCACACCCCGGAGCTCATGGGCTTTGCTACCGCGCACTAAAAAACCGGCGTAAACTAGCCCGCATGATGGACGTAAACGCGAGCATTTCCGACCCCTCCGGCACCTCCCAGGGTGGCGGCACCGATGTTCTAGACCGCGAGCTCGAAAAGCTCCTCAACGAGGAGGCCATCGAGCCCGGCGATCACGAGCGTTTCTCGCACTATGTGAAGAAGGAAAAAATCCTCGAGTCCGCCATGACCGGCAAGCCCGTGCGTGCCCTGTGTGGCAAGAAGTGGACGCCGGGGCGTGACCCCGAGAAATTCCCCGTATGCCCCTCCTGCAAGGACGTATACGAGCGCATGCGCAAGGACTAAAGAAAAAACCCCGGGCCAGTGGCCCGGGGTTTTCTCTCGCCTAGTTTTCGATAAAAACGGTGGCCAGGGCGGCATCGCCGCGGCCCAGCCTGAATGCACCCGCGGGAAGCTCGGTAACCGCACGCTCGCGGTGTTCGCGCGCGAGCGCGGTGCCGGCGGCCCCCAGATAGCGCTCGTCGATCACGCCGTCGGTAACCAGCGGGACGTTCAGAGCGCGCTCCGGGGCGTTTTCCGGGGGAGTGGCATGACCCAGGTAGATGCGCTCCTGATTGGCGCGGCCCGAGGCGCTCAGCCGGCGCATCGGCGTTTTTTTGCCGCCGATTGAGACCTTGCCCTCGGAGGCCTTGGCAAGCGGGATCCACTCGCCATCGGTGCCGCGGCGCGCCACAAGCTTATAAACCATGCCCGCCGCGGGGGAGCCCGAGCCGGTCACCACGGAGGTGCCCACGCCATAGCTGTCCACGGGGGACGCGGCCAGTGCGGCGATCGCATGCTCGTCCAGGTCGTTGGTTACGGTAATCCGGGTATCGGTGGCGCCCAGCTCGTCGAGCTGCTTGCGCACGTCCACCACGAGCGTGGGCAGATCGCCCGAGTCCAGGCGCACAGCGCCGAGCCCGGGGCCGGCCACGCGCACGGCGGTGGCCACACCCTCGGCCACGTCATAGGTATCCACCAGGAGGGTGGTCCCCACGCCGAGCCGATCGATCTGGGCGCGGAACGCCGCCTCCTCGCTCTCGTGCAGCAGGGTGAATGCGTGGGCGGCGGTGCCCATCGTGGGAATGCCCCAGCGGCGACCCGCCTCCAGGTTGCTGGTGGCACCAAAGCCGGAGATATAGGCTGCACGCGCGGCGGCCACGGCGGCCTCCTCATTGGCGCGGCGCGAGCCCATCTCGGACAGTGGACGCCCGATCGCGGCGGTGACCATGCGGGTGGCGGCATTGGCCACGGCGCTGTCATAGTTGAGCACGCTCAGCGCGAGGGTCTCCAACACCACACCCTCGGCGAAGGAGGCCTCCACGGTGAGGATGGGGGAGTTGGGGAAATACACCTCGCCCTCCTGATAGCCCCAGATATTTCCGGAAAAGCGATAATTGGCGAGCCAGTCCAGCGTTTCGCTGCCCACGACCTCCTGTTCGGCCAGCCAGGAGAGCTCCGGCTCGCCGAAGCGGAAATCGCGAATTAGTTCCAGGAGCCGACCGGTTCCGGCCACCACGCCATAGCGGCGGGCCCCGGGCAGGCGGCGGGCGAACACCTCAAAGAGACAGTGTTCGTGGGCGGTGCCGTCTTTCATGGCGGCATCAACCATCGTCAGTTCATAGCGGTCGGTGTGCAATGCTGTCGAAGTACTCACCCGGTCAGCCTAGCCGGATCAACCGGGTTTTGCGCCGCAACCCGGTAGGGTTAAGCCGTGAATGATGCACCAATCGGAATCTTCGACTCCGGCGTCGGCGGGCTCACCGTGGCCCGGGCCATCCAGGATCAGCTTCCGCGCGAGCAGATCCTCTATATCGGCGATACCGCGCACTCCCCATACGGCCCCAAGCCGATCGCGGACGTGCGGAAATACTCGCTCGAGGTGCTGGACGCCCTGGTGGCCCAGGGCGTGAAGATGCTCGTGATCGCCTGCAATACGGCATCCTCGGCGATGCTGCGCGATGCCCGCGAGCGCTATTCGGTGCCCGTAATCGAGGTGATCCAGCCCGCCGTGCGCTCGGCCGTGCGCGTGACCGCAAACCGCCGGGTGGGCGTGATTGGCACCGCCGGCACCATCCGCTCCCGCGCCTATGAGGACGCATTTGCCGCGGCACCGCAACTGGAGCTCTTCACCCAGGCCTGCCCCGAGTTTGTGCGTTTTGTGGAATCCGGAATCACCAGCGGCCCCGAGGTATTAAGCGTGGCCGAGGGCTATCTGGCCCCGCTGCGCGAGGCCGGAGTGGATACGCTGGTGCTCGGTTGTACCCACTATCCCTTCCTCAAGGGCGCAATCTCCTATGTCATGGGCCCCGAGGTCACCCTGGTATCCAGCGATACCGAGACCGCCAATGATGTCTATCGCAAACTGGTATCCACCGGGCAGGAGCGCACGGCGCTGAGTGCGCCCGAGCATCGCTATGAGGCCACGGGCGGCAGCGAGGAGGAGTTCCTCTCCCTCGCCACCCGGCTCGTGGGCCGCGAAATCTCCCGCGTGGACCTGGTCCAGACGGGCATGATCGACCTCGATGGCATCCGCGCCGCCCGGATCGCCGCCGCGCGCGAGAGCGCCGCACGCTAAACCCTTTTTCCACCCTCGTTTCTAAGGAGTCACCCCGTGACCGAAATCACCCGCGCCGACGGCCGGACCAACGACCAGCTGCGCACCATCACGATCGAGCCCGGCTGGAGCACCCAGGCCGAGGGCTCCGCGCTGATCACCTATGGCAATACCAAGGTGCTGTGCACGGCGTCGTTCACCAACGGGGTGCCGCGCTGGCTCACCGGCAAGGGCAAGGGCTGGGTCACCGCCGAATACGCGATGCTTCCGCGCGCCACCAATTCCCGCAATGACCGCGAGGCCGTGAAGGGCAAGGTGGGGGGCCGCACCCACGAGATCTCCCGGCTGATCGGCCGGAGCCTGCGCGCCGTGATCGATACCAAGGCCCTCGGCGAAAATACCATCGTGATCGACTGCGATGTGCTGCAGGCCGATGGTGGCACCCGCACCGCCGCGATCACGGGCGCCTATGTGGCGCTGGCCCAGTCCATCGAGTGGGCGCGCGGCAAGAAGTTCATCGGGCAGAAGGCCCAGCCGCTGACCGATTCGGTGGCCGCGGTATCCGTGGGGATCATCGACGGCGTGCCGATGCTGGACCTCGCCTATGTCGAGGATGTGCGCGCCGAGACCGATATGAACGTGGTACTCACCGGCGGTGGCAAGTTTGTGGAGGTTCAGGGAACCGCCGAGGGTGCGCCGTTTGACCGCGCCGAGCTCGACGCGCTGCTGGATCTTGCCGTGGGCGCCTCGGGCGACCTGGCCCGCAAGCAGGGTGAGGCGCTGGCGGGACTGCTCAAATGAGCCTAGAGATTGTCCTCGCCACCCATAACGCCCATAAGGTAGCCGAGTTTCAGAAGATTCTGGGCGCCGCGCTTCCCGGCCTGAGCATCGTGGCCTATGACGGGCCCGAGCCCGTGGAGGACGGCGTGAGCTTCGCCGAGAACGCCCTGATTAAGGCGCGCGCCGCGGCGGAGCACACCGGCAAGATTGCGCTCGCCGATGACAGCGGAATCTGCGTGGATCTGCTGGGCGGTTCCCCCGGTATCTTCTCGGCGCGCTGGGCCGGCGCGGGCGCCGGCGATACCGCCAATCTGGAGCTGCTACTGGCCCAGCTCAGCGATATTGCGCCCGAGCATCGAGCCGCGCAGTTCAACTGCCATATCGCCATCGTGAACCCCGGCATTGGGGGAGGCGAACCGAGCGAGGAGGTGGCCTCCGGAATCTGGCCCGGCACGCTGGCCGCGGCCCGCAGCGGGGAAAATGGCTTCGGCTATGACCCCATCTTCCTGCCCTCCGAATACGAGGTTTCGGCGGCCGAGCTCACCCCCGAGCAGAAGAATTCTTCGAGCCACCGGGCGCGCGCCTTCGAGCGGGTCATCCCGGTATTGCAGCGCCTCATCGAGGGCT
Source organism: Mycetocola spongiae (assembly GCF_020424085.1). Classification (NCBI taxonomy): domain Bacteria; kingdom Bacillati; phylum Actinomycetota; class Actinomycetes; order Micrococcales; family Microbacteriaceae; genus Mycetocola; species Mycetocola spongiae. The sequence goes on from NZ_CP080203.1 coordinate 3,127,652, forward strand.
AAAAAACGCAGATCAGATCGGTAATGATAATTGCTATCATTCCTATCTAGCCGCGGGGCTGGCCCCCGCGGCTTTTGCTTTATACGGTGGGGGTATGGCTCATGATCACGCACCCGTAAACACGTCCAAAAAACGCCTCCTCGTAGTGATCTGCATCGTTGCCACGGTGCTGATTGCGGAGGTGATTGGTGGCATCCTGACCGGATCGCTTGCGCTGCTTGCCGATGCCGGACATATGCTCAGCGACCTGACCGGGCTATTCATTGCGCTGTTCGCGATGACCATCGCCGCCAAGCCGGCCTCGGATCGCGCAACCTATGGCTATCGGCGCACCGAGGTTTTTGGGGCGCTGGCCAACGGCCTGATCCTGTGTGCGGTGGCCGTGGGCATCGCGATCGAGGCGTTTGGTCGGCTGATGGGCCCGGGCGATACCGAGGTGATTGCGCTGCCGATGCTGCTGGTGGCCATCGTGGGGCTTATTGCCAACCTCGTCTCGATGCTGATTCTGCGTGCCGGGGCCAAGGACTCGATCAACATGCGCGGGGCCTATCTGGAGGTCTTTGGGGACATGCTCGGTTCGGTCGCCGTGATTGTGGCAGCGATCGTGATCATGCTCACCGGCTGGGTCCAGGCCGATGCCGTGGTCTCCCTCCTGATTGCCGTGTTTATCCTGCCGCGCGCGTTCCTGCTGCTGCGCGATGTCTGGCGGGTGCTGAACGAGTCCACGCCCGTGGGGACCGATCTGAGCGCCGTGCGCAGTCATATGATGAACTCCGAGGGCGTGAGCGATGTGCACGACCTGCACCTGTGGGCGATCACCACGGGCGAGCACGTCTTCACCGCGCACGTGGTGGTCACGGATGAGGTCTTCGCGGCCGAGCGGGTGGGCGCCACCCTGGATCGCCTCACGGAGTGCCTGCACGATCATTTTGATGTGGAGCACGTCACGCTGCAATTGGAGCCCGCGACCCATGCCGCGCATGAGGCCCATACCCACGACTAACCGCGGACGGACGCAAAAACGCCGCCTTCCCCGGGGGAAGGCGGCGTTTTTTTGGGGCTAATCGCGCGGTGCGTCGGGATCGCGCCGGCGGGTGCTCTCGGCACCAAAATCGATATTGATGTCCGCCTCGGGCTCGGCCACGGGGGCTGCCTCGGTGCCGGAGAGTACCGCGGAGGCGGCTTCCTCGGCCTCGGCGGGCGTGAGTGCAGCCTCGGCGCGAGCCTCGGCCGCGGCGGCGTTGAGCTTTTTGGTCTTACGCATCGCCAGGAAATAGTGCACGGCGGCGGGGCCCACGGAGATGGCCACGGCGCACAGCAGGATGATGTCGATATAGGAGCTTACAAAATTGGCTACCGGGGGGATATATCCGATCAGATAGCCAAAATACGTCAGCCCCGCGCCCCAGATCATCGCGCCGATAAAGTTATAAAGCGAATAGCGACGGTAGTTCATATGGGCAACACCCGCGGCCACGGGGGCAAAGGTGCGCACCACGGGAACAAAGCGTGCGATCACAATCGCGAAGGGGCCCCATTTTTCGAAGAACTTATTGGTACGCTTCACGTTTTCCACGCTGAAGAGCCCGGATTCCTTGCGCTCAAAGACCTTCGGGCCGAGGCGATGGCCGATCAGATAGCCCACCTCGCCTCCGATAAACGCGGCCACACCGATCAGCAGGCACACGGCCCAGATGGGCATGCCCAGTCCGGAGGGGTTGGACTCGGGGTTGCTCATGAGGCCGGTGATCACCAGAAGGGTATCGCCGGGAAGCATGAAGCCCACGAGGAGGCCGGTTTCGGCAAAGACGATGGCGCACACCACAAGAACGGCGAAGGGTCCCGCCGATTCCAGAATATGCGTCGAGTCCAGCCAGGGAATAAGTCCGGTATGCACGGAAAGGTCTCCAGGGGTTGGCGGCCCACGCAGTTGCGTTACCACGAGGAAAGTACGGGTGTCAGTCTATCCGGTTGAGCACCCCCGGCGTCGGGGAAAATAGTCAATGTCATCCGTGCGGATGACGCACGTTCGTGAATTCTCGGCCGCGGGGCCCGGAATTCCGGGGCACATTCGTCGTGACGTCGCCCTCACCCGGCCGCACTATTAATCTTGCCCGGGCACCCGCTTGCCCTCCCCGGGGAGCGGTTCCCCGGCGACACCCATCTCGTATGGCCGCGCGGATATGTTCCCGCGAGCGATGCCTGCGATGGGTGATTTGCGAGTCGGGTGGGCCTCATGAGCCTGTTTTTAAAATTACGCACCACTGCGTAGTGCCTAAATAGTGTGCGGGCAGGTGGTGATATGTCCGCTCGGGAGCCTCTTTACGGTCCACCATGCGCGTCGCCGGTTGCCACGGCAGGCGGCGCTGGGACCCGCGCCGGCTGGTGGATGAGGAAAGGCGTTCAGCTGCGCTGGTCATCTAAGACCCTGATACCGCGAGTGCCCCGCAAATCGAGACGGCCCGGCGTCTGGGAGATAACGGGCGGCGAGGGATGCTCTCGCTCGCCTACGGACAGCAAGCCTTCACCCTCATCGCTACCCTCATCATTGCGGGAAGTGCTGCTCGTTTATCCGTTATCGCGATAGAAACCGATAGTGTCCGGCTTCACCTGGCCGGAGTCTCTCCGGTGCAGATCAAGAGGGCGATATCGATTCAGGCAGCGTGATTAGGTTCCGAGGGAACCTTAACAGGTGCGGGGGTTGGCCTCCTCAGCACGCAGCCTCGGCTCGACGCGACCGTCGCATTCACCGCGATTTTTGGGAACGTGACGGTGAGACGGGACGCGTTTCCGGTGGTCGTGGCCGTTGCCGTCCTGATAATCGTCACGGTCCTGGGGGCTATGCGCGCGGCGCTCGCGCCGGTAGCCGCCATTGCCGGCTTTATCGTATTTGTCCTCGGTTGTGTGTGGGCCGCCATCGTTCCCGCGTCAGGGTCGCTATCCCGGGATCTCGCACGAGCCGGACTGCGAGGACGGGACGGCCGAATTCAGGCCACGGCCACGCCGCTCATTTTTGCCCTAACGATATCTTCGGCAGCGATGGTCACGTTTTTTACCGGCGTTGCAGTGATGGGAGGCGCCGCGGAGGAGATATGAAGACCGGAGTGCTACTCGTACTGATTACGCCGAAAATCCTGGCCTGCTCGCTCGTGCTGATTTTGGGGCACGTGACTGCCGCTGCGTTTTCCCTCGATGTGGATGGGCGATCGACCGTGGCGGATGGCACGCTTCTCATCGCTTCCGGTCTAGCGTGGTTCCTCGTGGCCTTGATCGCGATTCTCCCGAGAGCTCGAGTAGCCATCGCTTTGTGTCACGTTGGTCATCGGCGCAAAGCCTGTTCGCTCGCGCTGATTGCATCTAACGAGAGCGGGGGAGCCCCTGCGGCCGACCGGGTCAGTTGTTAAGCGGCCGAGTGGTTCGGAGTGTGGCGAGTGCCGCCGCCGCGGTATCGCGGGCGAGCCGATCGTCCAGCGCGGCGCCCGGGGTCAGGAGGGCGCGGGCGAGGAGGGGGCCGCGGAGCTGATCGCAGACGGTGTTGAGGTCAACGCTCCCCGGGGCAATCTCGCCCCGCTCGATAGCCGAGGCAAGGGCGACGGAGATCCGCTCCCGGCGCGGATCCAGGAGGTTTGTGGCCAGTAGCTCGCTCAGCGCGGGATTCTCGGACGTGGCGGCCAGGAGGCCGGGAAGGTTCTTGCGCAGTAGCGGCGAGGAATACATGGCCACGTCCTCCCGCTGGATCATCAGTAAATCGTCCCCAAGCGAACCCGTGTCCGCGGTCGTCCCCGCCTCGAACCGCCGCGCGATGACCTCAAGCGCGAGGTGCGCGATGCTGGGGAAGCGGCGATAAAACGTGGGCCTTGTGGTGCCCACCTCGGTGGCTATCGCATCGATCGTGAGCGCGGAATAACCGTCTGTCACCATGACCCGCTCGGCCGCCTGGAGGAGTGCCTCGGTGATGCCCTGCGTATAGGGACGACCGGTTTTATTACTGGGCATGGCGTAACCTTACCAACGTTATTCTTCCGCGTTCGGTTCCCCCACGCCCCGGCATTAAATCACCCGCCTCCTTCCCCGCAGGAGCCCGCGAACGTTGGGAAGGGAATGCCCCGCGCGTCCCCTCCCGACGGCAAAAATGAATATTCCGCGATCGGTCCGTGGGAGGGAGGAACCGATCGATCCCTCCCGCGCGTGAACGACGCTCGCGGAAAAAGAGGTATTTTTCCCGCAATAAGTGCCGGGGCGGAAATGACGGGTGCAATAAACAAATCATGGGACGGCCTCGCAACCGGCGGCTTCGCGTTGATGGTGGTGTTGGTGTTGGTGGTGGCCACACCGGAGGCCGGGGGATCGCGGGCAACGACCCTGCGATCGATGGCTGTGCGGCAGACCCCGTTGATACCTGTGCTACCGGCGGGACTCGACCGACGCCTCCCGATCGAAACCCCTTGGGATTCGAGCTTTATCGGCCAGCAATACGAGGTGACGTTGAGCGTCGAGTATCCGCCCCGCGGTTGACACATAAAGAAGGGGCGGCACGAAATATCGTGCCGCCCCGTAGGTGCGCAAGAAGGGACTTGAACCCTCACGCCCGAAGGCACAGGAACCTAAATCCTGCGTGTCTGCCAATTTCACCACTCGCGCGGGTGTTTGGTAACGGAAATCATCCTATCCGAAATTTACCGCCAACCTCCGATCCGGGGATTCCCCGCGCGGGTGCGCGGGCTCAGGATAGGATGGTGCAGACATGTTAGAGCTTGACCTGAGCGACCAGATCGCCGCACTCCGGACCACCTTTGCCACCATTCGCGAGGTGATCGATGTGGACCGCCTGCGCTCCGAGATCGCCGAGCTCAGCGAGCAGGCCGGGGCCCCCAACCTCTGGGACGATCCCGAGGCAGCCCAAAAGGTCACCAGCGCGCTCAGCCATAAGCAGGCCGATCTCGCCCGGGTCACCAAGATCGCCTCCGGCCTGGACGACCTGGAGGTGCTGATCGAGCTCGCCAATGCCGAGGGCGATGAGGAATCCGCCGCCGAGGCCCAGGCCGAGCTGCTGGCCCTGCAAAAAAGCATCGGCGATCTGGAGGTGCAGACGCTGCTGAACGGCGAATACGATCCGCGCTCCGCCGTGATCACCATCCGCGCGGGAGCCGGTGGCGTGGACGCCGCCGATTTTGCCGAGATGCTGATGCGCATGTATCTGCGCTGGGCCGAACAGCACGGCCGCCCCGCGCGCGTGCTGGACACCAGCTATGCGGAGGAGGCGGGCATTAAATCCGCCACCATCGAGATCGACTCGCCCTATGCCTTTGGCACGCTCAGCGTGGAGGCCGGCACCCACCGCCTCGTGCGGATGAGCCCCTTTAACTCCGCGGGTAAGCGCCAGACCAGCTTCGCCGCGGTCGAGGTGGTGCCGCTCATGGACGTGACCGAGAGCATCGACATCCCCGATAACGATATTCGCGTGGATGTATTCCGCTCCTCGGGCCCCGGCGGCCAGTCGGTGAATACCACCGATTCCGCGGTGCGCATCACCCACCTGCCCACGGGCATCGTGGTGAGCTGTCAGAACGAAAAAAGCCAGATCCAGAACCGCGCCGCCGCGATGCGCGTGCTCCAGTCCCGCCTGCTGCTTGTGCAGCGCGAGCAGGAAAACGCCAAGAAGAAGGAACTCGCAGGCAATATCACGGCCAGCTGGGGCGATCAGATGCGCTCCTATGTGCTCGCGCCGTATCAGATGGTAAAAGACCTGCGCACCGACTACGAGGTAAATAACCCGTCCAATGTATTTGATGGGGACCTCGACGGCTTTATCACCGCGGGAATCCGCTGGCGCAAGAGCGCCGAACGCGCATAGGCCACGTACAGCCCACGCCCAAGTTCCGCCAAACCCGGCGGACTTGGCGTGTCTAGTCGTGAATTGCGGCGGATCGTGCATAGGCTCGAAGCGTCATGATTCGGTATGAGAACGTCACCAAAAAATATCCCGGGACCAAGCGTCCCGCGATCGATGGCATCGACCTCGAGGTTGATCGTGGAGAATTTGTTTTTCTCGTCGGCGCCTCGGGCTCGGGAAAATCGACCTGCCTGCAGCTGATCCTCAAGGAGGAGCGGCCCACCGAGGGCACCATTCACGTGCTCGGAAACGACCTCGGGTCGATTTCCAACCGCAAGGTCCCCTATTTCCGCCGCCAGCTTGGTGTGGTCTTCCAGGACTTCCGCCTGCTGCCGAATAAGACCGTATTCCAGAACGTCGCGTTCTCGCTCCAGGTCATCGGCAAATCCCGCGGATTTGTGCAGGAGGCCGTCCCCGACGTCCTCAAAATGGTGGGCCTGGAAACCAAGGCCGACCGCTACCCCCACGAACTCTCCGGTGGTGAGCAGCAGCGCGTGGCCATCGCCCGCGCCGTGGTGAATAAGCCCCCGGTTCTGCTGGCCGATGAGCCCACCGGAAACCTCGACCCCGCCACCAGCGCGGGCATCATGAAGCTGCTCGAGCGCATTAACGCCGGCGGCACCACCGTGGTCATGGCCACGCATGAGGCCGGCATCGTGGATAAAATGCAGCGCCGCGTGATCGAATTGGTGGACGGCCGGATCGTGCGCGATGAGCGCTCGGGTGGCTACGGTGATACCGGAATCATCCCCGAACTACGCCCGCAGATGGCCCGCGGCGAATCCGCGCAGGCAGCCGCCTCCGAGGTGGCCGAGGCCGCCCACGAGGCCGAGGAACTCACCCGCTCGCATCCCGTGGTGCCCGCGGAACACCGCGAATCCGACGTCGCCCAGCCCGCCACCACCTCGCTTCCCGTGGTCAACCCGACCGCCGATCTTGGCGATCACCTGGGCCTGGCCCAGAGCCTGGGCCTGCGCGGCCGCGACGGCGACGGCACCGAAGACGAGCAGAACGTAGGACCGGTTAAATGAGAGTCTCCCTGATCTGGTCCGAGGTCTTCACCGGACTGCGCCGCAACCTGTCGATGGTGGTCTCGGTCATCCTCGTAACGTTCATCTCGCTGACCTTTGTGGGCGCCGCGGCGCTTATGCAGATGCAGATCACGCAGATGAAGGGCTACTGGTACGACCGCGCCCAGGTGGCCATCTATCTGTGCCCCGATAATTCCCTCGCGGCCTCCTGTGCCGCGGGAGGGGCCACCGATGATCAGCGCGAGGCCGTGGAAAATACCCTCAAATCCGCAGCGCTCAGCCCGCTCATCGATAAGTATTATTTTGAGAGCAAGGACGACGCGTTCACGCGTTTCCAGGAGAAATTCGCCGGAAACGAGATCGCCCAGTTTGTGACCCCGGACCAGCTCCAGGAGACGTTCTGGGTAAACCTCAAAAACCCCGCGCAATCCGACGTGATCGGCGAGGCATTCTCGAGTGTCCCCGGCGTGGAGGAGGTCACCGATCAGCGTAAATACCTGGACGTGATCTTTAACATCCTGAATGTGGCCTCCTATACCGCGATCGGCATCGCCGGCCTGATGCTCGTGGCGGCCGTGCTGCTGATCGCCACCACGATTCGACTCTCGGCCTATTCGCGGCGCCGGGAAATCACGATCATGAGACTCGTGGGTGCCTCCAATAGGTTCATTCAAACCCCGTTTATCCTGGAGGGTGTGTTCTCCGCGTTTATCGGATCGCTGCTCGCGGGCGGCGCCGTGGTGGGAATAGTGCACTTCTTTGTGCAGGGCTATCTGCGCGATAACGTCCCGGCCGCGATGTCCAACCTGGTCGGGGTGGGCGATGCGCTGCTGGTTGTTCCCGTGCTGATCCTGATCGGAATGATCCTCGCGGCGCTCTCGGCCAACTTCGCAATCAGGCGCTACCTCAAGGCGTAGCCGGTTATTTGGCCCCGGCCAAACCGATATACTAAAGGGCTGTCCGGTTAGTGCCGGGCAGCCCAAGTATTTATTAAGGAGACAGACCCGTGCCCAAGGAACGTGGTGAAAAGGTTGTAGCCACCAATCGCAAGGCGCGCCACGATTATCTCATCGAGGAGACCTTCGAGGCGGGAATGGTGCTCTCCGGTACCGAGGTGAAATCGCTGCGGATGGGGCGCGCCTCACTGGTGGACGGCTATGCCTTTATCGAGGGTGGCGAGATCTGGCTTGACGCCGTTCATATCCCCGAGTATTTCCAGGGCAGCTGGAATAATCATTCGGCCCGGCGCAAGCGCAAGCTGCTCCTGCACCGCCAGGAGATTAATAAGATCAGCCATAAGGTGGCCCCCGGCGGCTATACGATCATCCCGCTGAAGATCTACTTCAGCAATGGCAACGCCAAGGTGGAGATCGCAATCGCCAAGGGTAAAAAGGAATACGATAAGCGCCAGACGCTGCGCGAACGCCAGGATAAGCGCGAGGCCTCGCGCGCCATGGCAATGCGCAACCGACTCGGCGACTAGCGGATTTCGGCGCGGTGCCCGGGATTCTCGGGTGGGCCTGCGATTATGGCAGCTATGACTGTCTCCCACGCCCTCCCCGTTCCCGGCACCGCCAATTTTCGTGACCTCGGCGGCTATCCCACCGTTGATGGCCGCCGCACCCGGCTCGGAGTGGTCTATCGCTCGGATGGCCTCGCGCACCTCGGTGAGGCCGGCCGCGAGGCGTTGCGCGGGCTGGGGATTCGCACGGTCATCGACCTGCGCGATGACACCGAGGTCAACCTGATGCCCGATGATCTTGCCGGGCTGGACGTCACCGTGCGCCGCAACCCGCTCTTCCAGGGTTCGCTGGACGCCCAGGCTGCCCCCGGATCCAGCCTCGACGGCATGTACGCGGATATTTTGACCACCCACGGATCCGTGGTGGCCACGGTACTGCGCGAGATCGCCGCCGCGGAGGCCGCGCCCGCCGTGGTGCACTGCACCGCCGGTAAGGACCGCACGGGCGTGGTGAGTGCCCTTGTTTTATTGACCGCGGGCGTTCCCCTGGACCTGGTCCTGGACGATTATGCGGCCACCGCCGCCAACCTCGCGGGGCCCTGGGTGGAGAAGATGACGGCCGCCGCGGCCGCGCACGGCATCGCGGTAACCCCGCAGCTGATCGCGCTCATGAGCGCGAGCCCGCGCTCGGCGCTGCAGGGGGCGCTCTCGGGCATCCTCGCCGCCGAGGGAGGCCTGGACGCCTATCTGGACGGCATCGGTTTTGGCGCGGAGGATCGCGAGCGCCTGCGCGGCGTCCTGGTGGAGCCCGCGGCCTAGCCGAGGGCCGCGCGGGCGCTCGCGTGCAGCTGCTCGGAACCGAGCCAGGTGATCGAGCGCAGGATCGTGCCGGCGAGCTCCTCCGGTCCGTTGATCTTCCAGGCGTGACCGCCGGTCACCGCGACCACCTGCTCCATCTCGGAGAGATCGGCATCACCAAACCCCAAAAACAGGGTCTGCACGGGGCGCAGCGGATCGGCGGTCTCGGCGAGGGTGGCCAGCGCATCCGGCAGGTTGATCCGGTCCGGCGCAAACTCGTCGCGGCCATCGGTGACCACCACCAGGACCGGCGCATGCGTGGTATCTCCCAGGAGGCGGGCATCCGCGACGCCATCCACCACGGCCTGATATAGCGGCGTCCCCACCGGCTGGGCGGTGAGCTTATCGGAACCCGCGCGCAGCTCCTCGCGGCTATCCCGCAGCAGGCCGGAGGACATCGTGACCATATCGCTGTCGCCGCCGATGCGATAGCCAAACTGACGCCACTCCACAAACAGGTTATCGGGCATCGTGGTGGCCACCACGTCGATCGAGGCGCGCATCGCCTCAACCCCGGACATCTGGCCCTCGGCCCGTTCGCCCATCGACCCGCTGACATCCAGGAGAATCAGGAGGTTCGCGGCCAACATATCGGGGTCCACCAGCGCGCTGACCGCAAAATAGCTCGCGGCCTCCACGCGCGGCAGGAGCGGCGTATCGGCATAGGAGGTGCTGCCGGCGGGCAGCAGGCCCAGCTCCTCCAGGCGCGGGGCGGGGGTATCGCGCGCCTCCGTAAAGAGGGTGTCCAGGAGGGCGGCCTGCGTGGGGGAGGCCGGGGCCAGCACCAGGGAGGAATAGTCCAGCGAGGCGAGCCCACCCGGGGGAATCGTGACGTCCGCGCGCTCGAGCGCGTGGAGCTCATCCACGGTGATGGTCACGGCGGAATCGGGAGAGGAGACCAGGCGCTCCAATATGGCACCCAGCTCGGCGGTGCCCGCCCCCTCCGGGGCGCCGGCGACCCGCGCGATCTGGGCGGCCACCTGGGCGGCCACCCCGGACTCGGCGGACGCGGGCAGGCTCACGGCCACGCCCTCGGGCAGACCCGCGGCCAGCACGCCGATCCACTCGGAGCCCGCGAGTAGCGGGGCCACCGCGGGAGGGGCGCTAAAAACAATCGGGCTGATCGCGAGTTCCGCGGCGCGGCCAGGCTCCACTCCCAGCGCCCCGGCCTGCTCGGTGGATTCCGCGACCCAGCCCTGCGCGATACCCGATCCCAGCTGGGCCCCCAGCTCGGACAGGCCCGCGGGCCGATGCAGGGTCAGATCGATGCAGCGATGCTCGGCCGCCTCCCGCAACAGGGTATGGGCACCGGCCGGGGCGATCACGCCCACGGGCTCGGAGAGCACCGCGCAGCCGGGGGAGGCGCCCGCGGCGCCGGCCTCGGGCACGGGATCGGCCGGGGAAAAAACACCAAAAAGAACCACGCCGGTCACGCCGGCCGCGGCGACGGTGGCAATCAGGGTCACCGTGAGTAGGCGCCGCCGGGCCGCGAGCGTCAGCCGGAGGGTGCGCCGCGAGCGGCGCGTGGGCGGGGTGCTCCCCGCGGGAGCCGATAACGGATCACGATGCATATTTTGTACGCTAACAGCGCGGCCGCCGCGCCCGGATTTTCCGGCAGTATTGTCCGAAGTTTTGGCGGGACTGTCCGGAAACTCCCTCCCGGGTGGCGTCGATATGGGCTATAGTGGAACTTCGCCGGGTTTCCCGGCTTGCCCGGGTTTTCCCGGTTCCTAACTCAACACGGTGTGCAATATGTGGCCCATTCTGCGGAATGAGCAGGGGGATGATCGGTTTCGACACTGCCTGCAAAACTGCGAGAAGCGGGCCGAGGATGCAGAGTTATCTCGTAAACGCTCTCTGTAAAAACAATAAGTGCCAATTCAAAGCGCACTGACTTCGCCCTCGCCGCCTAGGCGGGCCCGATAGTCCGTCAGACCGGGTGTGTCTCCGCCCCGGACCCTGGCGCCATTTAGGGGACTTGCTGTGTACTGACGCCTGGGCGGTACGCGGGACTTAAACTCTGGCTGGGCCTGTCGATCTAACTGCCTGTGGTAAAGATCGGGGCCGAGAAAACGTTTTCATAGGCTACGCCCGTAGAAGGCGCAGAATTACAGCAGTGGACCGGGGTTCAATTCCCCGCATCTCCACCACTGGCCACGTATTGCACACCGGTTGAGTGACGGTTTCTGCGGGGGTCCCCGCGCGCTAGGCTGGGTCGATGACCAGCACCGGCCGGGAACCCCAGCGAATTGAACTTCATCTGCGCGCCCCGAGGCCGCGCTGGGCCCCGCGCCCCACCGTGGTTTTTGGCGGCCGCGGCCAGCCCGCACAATGGGGCGTGGGCACCTGGATGCTTCCCGCGGAGCGCCCGGCGCGCGTGGGGGTATACCTGTTTAATCGCCTCTGGAAATATGGCGCCGCGAGCATCATCATCACCGCGGATGCCCCCGCGGTCCTGGAATACCGGGCGCCGCTCCTGCCGTTTTTGCCCGGAAAACTGCGCGCGCTTCCGGGGCCTGAGGCGCGCTAGCTGGCCCGCGTGCCGAGGATATCGGCCACGGCCCGCAGCGCGATTGCCGGGGCGAGCATGATGCCCGGATGGGCCACCGCAAGATAGAGTCCCGGGGTGCTGGAAAAGCCCAGATAGGGTTCGCCCCCCGCGGGCATCGGCCGCCAGCCGATCGTGGTGTCCAGCCATTGTGTGTGGTCCGCGCCGCGCAACGCGGAGCGGAAATACTCGGCGGCGGCCCGGCCGCTGCGTTCGAGGTCGGCCGCGTCGATTTCCCCCTCATAATCCCGCGGCATCAGCACCGTGCCATCGGGATACTGCCGCGCCTCGGCCTCGTCACACGCGATGATGCCGCGCAGCAGGCCTGGTGGGGCGTTCAGGCGCACCATCACGGCGGGGGCGGGTGTCAGGTTCATTTCCACGCCCGCGGTGGCGCAGAGCGCGGGGGAGCCGGTACCCGCGGCGATGATCACGGTATCGGCGTAGAGCGGTTTCCCGTGGGCCTCGACCCCGCGGGCCACACCCGCCGCGTCCCGCAATACCCGGGTCACCGGGGTGCCCGGCAGAACCCGGGCACCGTGGCCGCGCGCGGCGGCCAGCAGCGCCTCTGTGGCGCGCAGCGGATCCACCGAACCATCGCCCGCGCGATGCTCGGCCCGCGCGGGCGGGTTGAGCAGGGCGGGTTCGTGCAGGGAGGCGGTGGGCTCCGGCCTTGCCCCGGGCCGGGAAAAATACTCTCCCCAGACCAGCGCGCCCGAGCGCTCCACGATCAGGCCCGGAACCTCGCGGGCCAGTACATCCCATTCCTCGCTGCCCCGCGCGCGCAGATCCGCATGCGGGGTATCGCCCTCGGGGGAGCGGCCGATCCAGCCAAAGGAGTGCCGCGTGGCGCCGTGCCCCGCCGAGCCGGAATCCAGCACGCTCACGCGGGCACCGGCCGCGGCGAGCCGATAGGCCAGGGCCGCGCCGATGATTCCGGCCCCCACAATCAGGACGGTGGCGGGGGCCGCGGAGGGGGAAGCGATCACTACGGGGCCGGCAGCGTGGAGAGGAAACGCGAAACGTTCTCTCCGATCAGTGCGCGCAGCTGCGGATCGGAGAGCGTGGAGGAGCCATCGCCGGGCTGGGCGCCATAATCACCGAAGCCCGCGTGATTGGCGCCCTCCAGCACCAGAAACTCGGTATCCGCGGGCAGGTTATGTGCCGCGTCGGCGATCTTGGTGGCCGTGCTCAGGCCGTCGTTTTCGGCGGCAAGCGAGAGCACGGGCAGGGTGGCCGCGGAGAGATCGTTGACGCAATAGCTGCCAAAGAGCACGAGGCCCGCGGCCTGACCGGTATCGGCGATCTGGCAGGCGCGGACGCCGCCGAGGGAGTGCCCGCCCACGGCCCAGGAGATCCCGGACGGGGCGGGGGCGATCAGGGAATCCAGCGGGGTGGCATCCACGATGGCCAGGCCCAGCGTGGGGAAGGAGATGAGCACGGGATGCCCGGCCTCCACGATGCCGGAGAGCTTATCCATATAGCCATAGGGGTCCACCTTGGCCCCGGGGATAAAGACCAGGCCGGTGGGCTCGGTGGGAGTCTTCGCGGGCAGCATCAGGATGCCGGTATCGATGACCTCGATGCTCAGAGCCTCGTTATTCCAGGCGTGCAGCGCGGCCTCGCGCTCGCCGGAGAAGCGAATATTAATCCAGACGGCGGCACCCACCAGGAGCAGCACCACCAGGCAGGCCACCCAGATCAGGGTATTGCGGGCGATCCTCATGCGCCGTGGCCCAGGCGGGAGAGCACGGCCTCGTGCAGCGCGCCATTGGTGGCGAGGGCGCTGCGCCCGGAGATGGTCTCGCTGCCGTCCACCGCGGTGAAGCGGCCCCCGGCCTCGGTGACGATGGCCACAAACGGCGCGATATCGTATTCCTTCACGTCGAACTCGGCCACAATATCGATCAGGCCCTCGGCGAGGAGCCCATAGGACCACATATCGCCATAGGCGCGATCGCGCCAGACATCCTCGGCGAGCGAGAGCAGCTGCGGCAGATAGCCGGCATCGCGCCACTGGCCGATGGACTGAAAACTGAGCGAGGCATCGGCGAGGGAGGAGACGCCGGAGACGCGCAGCCGGCGCGGGGGCAGGCCGTCCTCACTCAGCCAGGCGCCCTCGCCCGGGGCCGCAAACCAGCGCTTGCGGAAGGCCGGTGCGCTGGCCACACCCACGCGCGGAACGCCGTTCTCCGCGAGGGAGATCAGGGTGGCCCAATTGGGTACGCCGCGCAGGAAATTGGCGGTGCCGTCGATGGGGTCCAGGATCCACTGCCGGGAGGTGGCACCCTCGGTGCCGTATTCCTCACCGAGAATGCCGTCTCCGGGGCGCTCGCGGGCGAGGATCTCGCGCAGGGCACGCTCCACGGCCAGGTCGGCATCGGTGACATGGGTGCGGTCGGGCTTGGTGGATACATGCAGATCGCCGGCCCGGAAGCGCTCAAGCGAGATGGCATCGGCGGCATCGGCGAGGCGGTGGGCGAGGGCCAGATCCTCGGCGGGGGAGGGCAGCGTCTGAGCGGTCATGGGTCCAGGATAGCGCGCGCCACGCCCACCCGGCGTGCCGAATTGGCGCCCGGACCCGGTACGAGGGTAATCTAGTGTTTTGTTCGGCCCACACGGGTTCAACACGCACCTCTAGCTCAATCGGCAGAGCAACTGACTCTTAATCAGTGGGTTCTCGGTTCAAGTCCGAGGGGGTGCACCGCGTGCCTCGGCCGCGCATAACTGAATAATTTGCACCTCTAGCTCAATCGGCAGAGCAACTGACTCTTAATCAGTGGGTTCTCGGTTCAAGTCCGAGGGGGTGCACCAACGGCCCCCGGTTTTCCGGGGGCCTTTTTTTGTGTCTTTTTGATATCAAACCGGGCCTGGCCCCCGTTTGGGTTACTGATATTTCCGAAAACTCGATTAGGATCGAGATCAGAGATAACACTCGTTAGCTAACTTGCGCGGGTGACCGGGGGGATATCGATGACACCGCAGCCGACATAGCGCCGCCCGGGCCGCGCCCTCCGTGTTTTTGCCGGGGGAAAGCCAGATAGCGATTATCCGGGCCCCTGCGGGCCCGGCGAAGATCCGGGGTTAGTGCGCATCCATCCCTGCCCCGCACGAGGTATACCACCGCACCCGGTATACCCGAGTATTAGTGCACCCGCCACACCGGTGACCCTCCGGCCGTGGCGGGTATCCGCGGTAGATCCCGGGCCGGAGGAGACAAACCCGCCCGGGCGAAAGGCACCACAGACATGACACAACCCGCATCCGGGTCCGGAAAAAAATTCCTCACCCTCCTGCTGGCCTCCGCGCTGGCCCTCTCCGGGCTCACCGCGATCGCCACGCTCAACGCGGCCGCGGCCGCGATGCCGGATAACGGATATAGTCATACCTTCTACGTGGATGATGCGCGCGATGTGGCCGATGCAACCCCCGGCGACGGGGTCTGCGCAACCCGCTTCAGCGCGGGTACCCCGGCCGTGCCCACCTGTACGCTCTATGCCGCAATCCAGGAGGCCAATGCTCTGCCCGCCGACGCGAGCGTCCTGATCGCGCCGGCCCCGCAGATCCGCCTCGTCAACGGAACCTACGCGGCCTCCGCGGAAATCCAGCTGAACTGGAATACCACCAATAACCCCGCCCCCCAGGTGCCCGAGATGTCGCGCAGCATGGTGAACGATGCCGGCATTAACGCCGCGATCGACGGCGATACCAATTCCCGCTATTGGGTACAGCACGATAACGTGACGCTGGACTTCCAGAACCGGCTCGGGTGGTCGATCGTGACCGACTCCGGATATAACGTGCTGCTGTTCACCGGAAAAAACCAGACGTTCCGCAACTTCACCAAGCTCACCAGCGCCGAGGGTGGCATCTATGTGGGCGCCACCGCCGAAAACTTCTCCGTGATTAACGGTCAGGTGGCCAACCCCGCAACCACCCCGGCCCTGCCCTCAAATTATGCGCTGGAGCGCGGCATCGTGATCGTGGAGGGCGCCAAAAACACCCTGATCCAAAACGTCCATTTCCAGCGCAACTACTGGGACGCGATCCTGCTCGCCCCCGCACGCAACGGTGATCTGATCATCGACGGCCTCACCGTGGACCGCAGCAGCTGGGATCAGCCGGTGAACGGCGGCGGCTATGACCCCGTATACAACTATTTTGTGCGCAACTGGAATACCGCGGTCTCCGGCCAGAATATTCTCATCACCAATAACACCGTGCGCGCCTGGGGTGCCGATGGCGGAAACTCCAATGTGATCGACTTCACCGGCGGCACCTGGAATAACATGATGATCCGCGGCAATACCTTCACCGCCACGGTGAACCGCAGCAATAACCCGATCTATCTGAATAACCTCGGCCCGACCACCACCACGGTGCGTGATAACACGTTTATTTATGACGGCCCCGGGACCCAGAGCAGCAGCGTGAACTCCTCCTGGGTGCGCGTTAACGGCTCCACCACCGCCAATAGCAGCGATGGTGTGCGCATCTTTAATAACTCGGTGGTGGGCGGCTACTCCGCCGTGCAGATCAGTAATCAGTCGGTGACCGCCAAAACCAATCCGATCTATCGCAATATCATGACCCGGGTCGGCGGAATCGTCACGGCGGCCAACGAGAATACACTGACCAATTCAAACGGAATCTATAACGCCGCCAATGGGCGCATCCGCACCGTATTCCCCACCGCCGCCACCGTGATCAGCGAGCCGGCGCAGGCCTGCCGCATCGATATCGCCGTGGCTCCCCCCGGCACCGGGGGCAATGCCATCCCCACCCAGGACATCTATGTGGACGTATTCCTGGGTCGCGGGGCATTCGCCGGGGGAGACGGCGAGGGCCTGGAACAGTATGTGGGCCGGATCAGCACCACCCAGGCGGCCCTCCCCGCAACCTTCGGCCTGCCCTATACCGGCACGGGTGATCAAAACGTCGTGCGCCTGCAGACCACCGAGGTGGCCACCGGCAATACCTCGCAGTATTCGCGCGTGGTGTCCGCCACCGGGCTCTCCAGCTGTGCGCCGCAGGCCTGGATTAAACAGGGAGGCTGGTTTAACGAGGCCGGTACCCTCTCCTCCACGCAGGAGGATCCCACCTCATTCCGCGATGTGAGCTTTGAGATTCGCGCCTCCGAGCCGGTGGGCAGCAACGCGCTGACCGCCGAGGACATCGTTTTCACCGGCACCGCACCCGGCCAGCAGGTGGTCTCCCTGACCCCGATCTCCCTGAATAGCTGGACCCTGGTGACCCGGGCGAACGGGACCGGAACCATCGTGCCCATGATTCCCGCGGGCGCCTTCAGCAACGCCGCGGGGGTCAGCAATGTGGACCCCGCCAATACCACCGCGGCCCCGATTAACTTCGCCGGGTTCTCCGATATCGCCGAGACCACCGGCATCGCCGGACCGGATATCGACCACTCGGTGCTCTATAACTCCCCGTTGGGAATCACGGGACCCGATCCGCTCGCGATCACCGTGGCCGAGCCCGGCACCGAGACGGCCAGCTTCCGCGTATCCAACCTCTCGGTGGACCCGGCGGGCCGGGTCACCAAGGCGCCCACGGCGCCGGTCATCCTGGGCCAGCAGTGGTCGGGCCTGGTGCCCGATGCCACGCTGCCCATCCCCGTGCCCGAGCAGACGGCGGCGGGAATCCTGCGTGCGCTACCCACCCACGAAAATCTGAGCGCGACCGAACCCACCCTGGATACCATCGACCGCTTTGTGGACGTCCCGGTGCAGGCGATAGATAACCTCGTGGTGGACGGCACCCGCGCGGCCACCCTCAACCTCACCGTGACCTCCGAGGACCCCGAGTTTAACGGGCTCATTCTGCGCCCGGTCCCCGTGACCGTGACCGATAATGATCGTCCCATCGCCACCGCGGCCACCCTCTCCGTGGAGACCAACGGGCAGCTCGCCAACGGCCTCGAGAATAACGTGCTTCGCGCCCACGTGGAAAACGCCGACGGCGCCGCCGTGAGCAATGCTGCGGTGACCTTTGGCATCCCGGAGAATACAACCTGGCCCGGCCCGGACGGTATTCCCGGTACCGAGGATGACGTGATCGGCGGGCCCGAGGCCACCGCCACGATCCTGACCGTGGAGGGCGGCGAGGCCCGCCTGCACCTGGTCAGCGAGATTCCCGGCAGCTATTCGGTAACGGCGCGCGTGAACGGGACCGAGACCATCTCGGGGTCTCCGCAGAGCGTCACGTTTAAGCGCGCCCCGATTGATATCGCCAATCCCGGAACCAATTTCACCGTGAGCGGCGGCTCCGTGATCGCCGATGGTGTGGCCACCCATACCGTGACCGTGAACCTCACCGACGGGGCCGGACATCCCGCGGCGGGCTGGGTAGACGCGCTGAGCGGAAGTGTTGTCCCCGCCGCCGGAACCGTGCTGAGCGGGTTTAGCGCGACCGAGACCCTCGGGGAATATACGGCCACGCTCACCTCCACCGTGGCCCAGACCGTCGCGGTAGCGGTGTCGCTGCGCGATGACGCCGGCACGGAAAACTCGCTGGGCCTGCTCGAGGGCGGAAACCGCAACGCGGTGTTTATTGCCGGAATACCCGAGATCGGCGAGGGCCGCTCCGGGGTCATCATCGACGATAATAATGCCCGTCCCGCCGATGGAACGGCCGCCCATCAGATCACCGTGACGCTCGCCGATGCGCTGGGCAACCCGGTGACCGGTGTGGCCTCCCGCCTCTCCACCCGCGTGGCCGATAACGCCTCCGGGGCCGTGATCGTGAGCGCGCTCGCCGAGACCGGAACACCCGGCGTCTATCGGGCGCTGGTGCGCTCGACCTCCGCGGGTGCACACGAGATAACCGTGCTCTTTGATGGCGCCCTGGAGATTGGCTCCGTGAGTGCCCTCTTCGCGGCCGGCGCCCCGGACCTGGGCAACCCCGGAACCCGCGTGCGGGTGAGCACGGGGGAGCAGACCGTGGGTAGCGGAAGCCACAGCATCACGGTGACCCTCGCGGATGCGTTTGGCAACCCCGTCTCGGGCCAGGCCGCCAGCCTGGTCGCGACCACCCCGGGCGCGCTCGGCGGGGGAAGCATCACCGGCTTCACCGAGACGGCGACCGCCGGAACCTATACCGCCACCATCACCTCTCAGCGGGCCGGGGATAAGGTGCTCACCACCCGCCTCGGCGTGGCCGCGATCACCGTGGACGGCAATGCCACCGCGCGCTTTATCGCCGCCGCCGCGGACCTGGAAAATACGGGCTCCCGGATGGTCGTCTCGGGCGGCGAGGTCACCGCGGGTGAGGGCACCCACGGCGTGACCGTGACCCTCGCCGATCGCTATGGCAACCCCGTGAGTGGGCGCGCCGCGGATCTCGCCGCGATCAGCGCCGAGGACCTCGGAACCGGGGAGATCTCGGCCTTCACCGAGGGCGAGCGACCCGGCACCTATCTGGCCACCGTATCCTCCTCAATCTCGGGAGATAAAACCATCGAGGCCACCCTGGCCGGTGCGGAAATCACCGCGGGGGGCAATACGGTGGCCGCGTTTATCGCGAGCAGCGTGGACGTGGATAATATCGGCACCCGCTTCACGGTCACCGGCGGAGACCAGACCGTATCCGACGGAACCCATACGATCACCGTGACCCTGTCCGATTCCCTCGGAAACCCCGTCCCGGACCAGGCCGCGGGAATCCTCTCCACGACCAGCGCGGACCTCGGCGGCGGGGCAATCTCGGCGTTTAGCGAGACCGATACCATCGGTACCTATACCGCGAGCGTGACCTCCACGCTGGCCGGGGATAAGCCGATCCGCACCGTATTTGGTGCCGATCGGCTGACCGTGCTCGCCGAGGGCAACGATACGGCCCGGTTTATCCCCGCCGCCGTGGACCCCGGCGCGAGCGGCTTTGAGGTGTCCTCGGGCACCCAGACCGTGGGAACCGGAACCCATAGCGTGGACATCACCCTGCGCGATGGTTTTGGCAACCCGGTGAGCGATCGTGCCGCCGATCTGGCCGCCACCGCCACCCCCTCCACGGGCGTGACCCTGTCCGCCATCACCGAGATCTCGCCCGGACTCTATCGCGCCACGGTGGGCTCCACCGTGGCCGGAACCACCACCATCGCGGTGAGCCTGGACACCACGGATCTTGCGGCCACCGGTAATGCCGAGGCCCGCTTCCGGGCGGGCGCCGTGGACCTGGAAAACGGCAGCTTTTATACCGTCTCGGGCGGCAGCGTCTCGGTATCCGGGGTGCCACACTCCGTGAGTATCACCCTGCGCGATGCGTTTGATAACCCGGTAACCGGGCAGGCGGGCGCGGTGCTGGCAGCGACCGTGGACCCCCTCGGATCGGGCGGCATCGGTGCCTTCGTGGAATCCGAGCCGGGGCTTTATCTTGCCACCGTGACCTCCTCGGTTGCCGGAATTAAGGCGATCACCGCGACCTTCGGCGGGCTGAGCATAAGCGGCAAGGACAATACCGATGCCGACTTTATTGCCGGGGGAGTGGACCCCGGAAACGACGCGACCCGCTATCGGGTATCCACGGGCACCGCAACCGTGGGATCCGGGGAGCACACGGTGAGCGTGACGCTCGCCGATAGCACCGGCAATCCGGTGCGCGGTCAGGCCCAGGGCCTATCCGCCATAAGCGCCCAGGCGCTGGGCGGCGGCGAGATCTCCGCGTTCACCGAGTCCGCGCAGACCCCGGGAACCTATCAGGCGCGGATCACCTCCACGCTCGCCGGCTCCAAGACCATCACGGTGCGCTTTGGTGCGGCCCCGGTGACCCTGAACGGAAACGGCATCGCGCGCTTTATCGCCGCCGATGTGGATCTCACCGGGGTGGGCTCCGGCTATCGGGTGTCCACCGGCACGGCCTCCGTGGCCGGCGGATCGCATACCGTGACGGTGACCCTGGCCGATGAATTTGGCAACCCCGTGGCCGTTCCCGCCGCGAACCTGGCCGCCGCGACCGCGGCCGGCCTGGGAACGGGAGTGATCTCCGGATTTACGGCCTCGGCCACCGCCGGCACCTTCACCGCCACGGTCACCTCAAGCCTCGCCGGGATCAAACCGATCACCGTGACCCTGGGTGCGGACCCCGTGACGTCGCGCGGAAACGCGGACGCGAGCTTCATCGCGGGCGGCGTGGCACCGGGTTCCTCCCGGTTCACCGTATCCACGGACACGGTTCCCGCGGGAACCGGAAGCCATATGATCACCACAACCCTCGCGGATGCGGCCGGAAACCCCGTTTCGGGACAGGCCGCGGGCCTGCTCGCCACCGCCGCCGGCGGGCTCGGAACCGGCTCCATCACGAGCTTTATTGAGGACGGCGCCCCGGGCAGCTATCGGGCCAGCGTGACCTCCAGCAGCGCGGGCTCCAAAACCATCTCGGTGACCTTCGGCGGCAGCGCACTGGCAGCCGACGGAAACCGACTGGCCGTATTTAGTGCCGGGAATGTGGACCCCGGGGCCCTCGGCACCGGCTATTCCGTCTCGGGCGGCAGCGCCTCGGTCGAGGGCGGCTCGCATACCGTGACCGCAACCCTGAGCGATGCGCTGGGTAACCCCGTCTCGGGGGAATCCGCGCGGCTCGCCGCGGACACCGAGGATGCGCTTGGCGGCGGCGGCATCTCGGGCTTCACCGAGACCACCACCGCGGGACGCTATAGCGCGCTTATCACCTCCTCCATTTCCGGCGGCAAGGCCGTGACCGTGACCTATGACGCGGGCGATCTGGAACTGCGCGGAAACGGCATCGCCACGTTTATCGCCGGTGAGCCCGATACCTCCGCGGAGGGCACTCACTATCGGGTCTCCACGGGCGACCGGGTTGTGGGCGAGGGGGAACACACCGTGACCGTGAGCCTCGTGGACGCGGCCGGGAATGCCGTGACCGGCATGGACTCCACGCTGGAGGCACTCAGTACCCCGGGCCTCGGCTCGGGCGAGATCGGTGAGTTCAGCGAGTCCGAGACGGAACCGGGCACGTATACAGCCACGATCGGCTCAACGCTCGCGGGGGAAAAAACCATCACCGTCACCACCCACGATGACCCGATTAGCGCCGATGGCAATACGATTGCGAGCTTCATCGCGGCCGCCGTGGACCCCGCCGATGCGCTCAGCACCTATCGGGTATCCGCGGGCCAGGAGATCGTGGGCACGGGGGAACACACCGTGACCGTGACCCTCGGTGATGCCTATGGCAACCCCGTCTCGGGTGCCGCCGCGGGGCTGCTCGCGATCAGCGCCCAGGACATCGGCGATGGCATCATCTCCTCCTTCACCGAATCCGCGGAGGACCCCGGAACCTATACCGCCAGCATCGGCTCCTCCCTGGCCGGGGATAAAACCATCACCGTCGGTTATGACGGGGTGGACCTGGCCACCACAGCCAATACCGTGGCGGAGTTTATCGCCGGCTCGGTGGACCCCGGAAACGCGGCCACCGGCTTCGCCGTCTCCACCGATGGTGTGGTGGTGGGCAGCGGAACCCATACGATCACCGTGACCCTGGCCGATGCCGCGGGCAACCCGGTCTCGGGGGCCGCGGGCACCCTGCTGGCCACCACCACGGCGGGCCTCGGCAGCGGATCGATCACGGCCTTCACCCCCGTCGCGGCCACCCCGGGAAGCTATACCGCAAGCGTGAGTTCCACCAGCGCGGGCAGCAAGCCGATTCAGGTGACCTCCGGCTCGCGGCCGCTGACCGCCGACGGAAACGCTGCCGCGCTCTTCCTGGCCGCGGCCGTGGACCCCGGCCAGGACGGAACCCGCTATAGCGTATCCACCGGAAATGCCGTGGTAGGCACCGGAAGTCATCTCATCACCGTGACCCTCGCGGATGGATTTGGTAACCCGGCCCCCGGCCATGCGGCCCGGCTCTCCGCCGAGGCGGAGGATCTCGGCGCGGGCGTCATCTCGGGATTTAGCCCCGGCACCACCGCGGGTACCTATACCGCGACCATCGGCTCAACCCTCGCCGGTAGCAAGGCCGTGAGCGTAAACCTGGACACCACCGCACTCACGGTCTCCGGAAACGGCAGCGCCGTATTTATCGCCGCCGGGGTGGACCCCGACGGCGAGGACACCGGCTATCACGTCTCCACCGGGGAGGCCGTGGCCGGAGCCGGCTCCCATACCATCACGGTCACCCTGGCCGATGCCCTGGGCAACCCGGTCCCCGGAATCGCCGCGAGCCTCGTGGCCCTGAGCGAGGCCGACCTGGGCACCGGATCGATCTCGGGCTTTAGCGAGACCACCACCGCGGGCACCTATACCGCGACGGTCACCTCCACGCGCTCGGGCGAAAAGCCGATCACGGTGACCAGCGATGGCCAGGGCCTCGAGGCCTCGGGCAATACCCTCGCCCGGTTTATCGCGGGCGATCCCGCCCCGGGCAATGCCGGAACCGGATTCAGCGTGAGCACCGGGAGCGCCTCCATTGCCGGCGGAACCCATCTGATCACGGTCACCGTGGCGGATGCACTGGGCAACCCGGTACCGGGGCTCGCGGCCGATATCGCGGCCACCACAAGCGCCGATCTGGGCGATGGCGAGATCGCTAATATCACCGAGAGCGCCGTGCCGGGCACCTATATCGCTGAGGTCACCTCCTCGCTCGCGGGAAGCAAACCCATCTCCGCGACGCTCGACGGCACGGCCCTCACGGCGCGCGGTAATACCGCGGCGGTCTTTATCGCCGGGGGAGTGAATCCCGGAAACGCCGCGACATCCTATGCGGTCAGCACGGGCAACGCGGTGGTCGGCACCGGCAGCCATACCATCACCGCGCTGCTCGCCGATTCCGGCGGGAACCCGGTGGCGGGGCAGTCCGCGGGCCTGACCGCGCAGACCCTGGACGCGCTGGGTACCGGCGTGATCTCGGGCTTCACCGAGACCACTACCGCGGGCACCTATACCGCCACGATTAGCTCCGCCGTGGCCGGCACCAAAACCGTGACCGTGCGCTTTGGCGCCACGGAACTCAACGCCGAGGGCAATACCGGGGCCGTCTTCGTTGCGGGTGCTGTCAGCCCCGAAAACCCGGGAACGGGCTTTATCGTCTCCACCGGGGAACGCGTGGTGGGGCTGGAAACCCATACGGTCACGATCGTGCTGCGCGATGCGCTGGGCAATGCCGTCTCCGGTGCCGCCGCCGACCTCGCCGTGAACACCACCGCGAGCCTGGGCGAGGGCGAGATCGGGGCGATCACCGAGGGCGGCAGCGCGGGCGTCTATACCGCCAGCATCGGCTCAACCGTGAGCGGCAGCAAGCCGATCACGGCGACCTGGGACGGCGCAGCGCTGAGCGCCACGGGCAATACCAATGCCGTATTTGCCGCGGGCGAGGTTGTGCCCAACGGCGAGGGCAGCGCGTTTAGCGTGTCCACCGGGGACGCCTCCGTGACCGATGGATCACACCTGATCACCGTGCGGTTGGTGGATGGCTATGGCAACCCGGTACCGGGACAGGCCACCCGAATTGCCGCCGCGAGCGAGCAGCCGCTGGGCGACGGGGAGATCTCGGGATTTAGCGAGACACCCACCGCGGGCACCTATACGGCGAGCATCACCTCCTCGATCAGCGGCCCCAAGACGGTGGCGGCCACGTTCGAGAGCACCGAGCTCACCGCCTCCGGAAATAACATCGCGATCTTTACCGCGGGCGGCGTGGACCTCGGCAACGAAAACACCCGCTTCTATGTCGGCGAGGGCACGCGCGTGGTGGGGGTGGGCACCCACGAGATCACCGCGATCCTCGCCGATGCCGCCGGCAACGCCGTGCCCGGCCAGGCCGACTGCCTGAGCGCCGTGAGCGCTCAGGACCTGGGTGCGGGCTCCGTCTCGGGCTTCACCGAGACCGCGGTGGCCGGGACCTATACCGCGCAGGTCGGCTCGACCAGCGCGGGCGAAAAAACCATCACCGTGCGCTGCGGGGCCTCCGCGGTGGAGGTTGCGGGCAACGATATCGCGACCTTCATTGCCGCGGCCGTGGATCCCGGGGCGGAGGGCACCGGTTATCTGGTGACCACCGGGGACCGGGTCGTGGGCTCGGGGGGACATACCGTCACCGCGACGCTGAGCGATGAGTTTGGCAACCCCGTATCCGGCTTTGCCGTGGCGCTCGCCGCGGCCAGCTCCGCGGATCTGGGCGGCGGAGTGATCAGCGGATTTGTGGCGGGCAGCGTGCCCGGTACCTATACCGCCACGGTCACCTCCACGCGTTCCGGGGCCAAACCGATCACCGTGAGCCTGGATGATGTGGCGCTCAGCGGGGGAGCCAATACCGAGGCGGTGTTTATCGCCGCGGACGTGGATCTCACCGCCGCGGGCACCGGCTTTGAGGTCTCCGCGGGCGAGGCCTCGGTGGCCGCGGGCTCGCATGCCGTGACCATCACCCTGCGCGATGAATTTGGCAATGCCGTGCCCGGTCAAGCCCCGAGCCTGCTCGCCGCAACAGCGGCGGCGCTGGGCACCGGTGGAATCACCGCACCCGTGGAGACCACCACCGCCGGAACCTATTCCGCCACTATCACCTCCTCGCTGGCGGGGGAAAAGCCCGTGACCGTGACGCTCGCGGGCGAGGCCCTGACCGCGCTGGGCAATGCCACCGCGACGTTTATCGCCGGGGGAGTGGACCCCACCCACGGGTCCTCGGGATTCATGGTGGGCACCGGCAGCGTACCCGTGGGCGGGGCCGGACACCCGATCACCGTGACCCTGGCCGATGCCGCGGGCAACCCCGTGGCCGGCCAGGCCGCGGGCCTGCGCGGCACCTCGGTTGCGACGCTCGGGGACGGCGAGATTTCAGCCTTCACCGAGACGGATATCGCGGGAACCTATAGCGCCCAGGTCACCTCAACCAGCGCGGGCAGCAAGCCGATCGGCGTGACCTTCGGGGCCTCGGTGCTGCGCGCCGCGGGCAATGCCGATGCGCTCTTTGGCGCGGAGGCCGTGGACCTCGGGGCCGCGGGCTCGGGCCTGAGCGTGCCCGGCGGACCGGCCACCGTGGGAACGGGTTCGCACCCGATCACGATCACGCTGAGTGACCGCTATGGAAACCCCGTGGGCGGGATTACCACGCTGAGTGCCCGTACCGAGGCTGCTCTCGGCGACGGCGCAATTGGCGCGGTGACCGAGACGGCCACGGCGGGCACCTATCGGGCCATCATCACCTCAACCCTCGCCGGTCTAAAACCGGTGACCGGCCAATTTGGTGACCTGGAGATCCCGGTGCGCGGCAATGCCAACGCCGCCTTTGTCTCCGGCCCCGCCGATCCCGCGCATACCCTGATCGAGGCGACCGGCCCGATCCGCGCGGATGGGATCGAGGCGAGCACCGTGACCGTGCAACTGCGGGACGGCTTTAATAACCCCGCGACCGCGGTGGTTCCCGTGGCACTCAGCACCACGCTGGGCACCCCGGGGGAGATGGTCCATATCGCCGAGGGCGAGTATCGCGGGCAGGTGCGCTCGCTGACCCCGGGAACCGCCGTGGTGACCCCCGTGGTTCAGGGCGTGCGCGCGGCAGTCACGGCGGAGATTATCTTCCTCGACGCCACCCCGCCGGCCCCGCCCGTGCCCGAACCCACCGCGGGCTCCTCGGTCTCGGGATGCTCCGAGCCGGGCAGCACGGTGACCGTTTATGATGCCGCCGGGCGCGTGATCGGGGTGACCACCGCCGGGGAGGACTGCCGCTTCACCGCGCAGCTGAGCCCCCGCCAGGAGCCGGGTGCCGTGATCTTCCTCACGGCCACCGATGCCGATGGTGATGTCTCCGAGCGGGCCAGCGTCCGGGTGGGCCTCATCACGCTCGACCTGGAATCCGATCCGCTCACCGCGGGAGACGTGCAGCGCGCCTTTGGCCACCACTTCCAGCCGGGAGAGGAGGTCTCGGGCCTGCTGCAATCCGATCCGATTGCGCTGGGCACCCGCATGGCCGATGCCGAGGGCAACGTGATCTTCGAGGTGCGGATCCCGAGCGATTTTGAGCCCGGAATCCACCGCGTCACGCTCACCGGCTCCTTCAGCGGTGCCGTATCCGCGACCTTTGAGGTCAGGGCCCCGGCCCCGATCATCACCGGACCGGGCCTCTCGCTCACGGGAGCCAGCGCAATCCTGCCCCTCGGGCTCGGCGCGCTGCTGCTGCTCGTGGGCGGATGGCTGCTGATCCTGCGCCGCAAGAAGAGGGAAAATGATGTCACACTCGACCATTAATCCACAGATCCCGGAGGGAAAAATGACCGGATTTCGAACCACGGCGGCGGCCCTGATCCTCGCCGCCGGCCTCGCCCTCACGGGGTGCAGCGGCCCGGCCCCGGGCCTGCCCGAGGGCCTGCCCGCGGGATTCCAGCTGGCCCCCGGCGAGGTCTCCAATGCGGTCACCGCCGCGGATAATAACTGGTCCTTCTCGGTGCAGGTGGAGGACGAGGAGGCCCAGCGCGCGGCGGTGCAGCGCCTAACCGATGCGGGCTATCGCCTCCTCGGGGAAAACGAGACCGCCACGGGCACCACGTATTCGCTCTCGGATGATCGGATCAACGCGACCCTGGTGCTCACCCAACAGGATGATCGCCACCTGGTGATCTATAACCTCGTGCGGCTGGAATAGCGCACGGGTGCGGGGCGGGTGCCTCCCCCGCCCGCCCCGCTGTCACGGGGGAGAGTGCGCGTCAGCGCCGTGTAAGTGCCCCCGTGCAGACTGTGTCCCGTAGCTTCTGAAAGGACACACACTCGTGAATACACACTCCCCCTGGGCCGTGGAGGCCGACGGCCTGGTGAAAACATTTGGCACCAACCGCGCCGTGGACGGGGTCGATCTGCGCGTTGCCACCGGCAGCGTCTACGGCGTCCTCGGCCCCAATGGCGCCGGCAAGACCACCGTGATTTCCATGCTCGCCACGCTCCTGCGTCCCGATGCCGGCAGCGCCCGCATTTTTGGGCATGACGTGGGCAAGGAGGCGCAGATCGTGCGCCAGCTCATCGGCGTGACCGGGCAATACGCCTCCGTGGATGAGGGCCTCTCCGCGACCGAAAATCTCTTCCTCTTCTCCCGCCTGCTGGGCCTGGGCCGCGCCGAATCCCGGCGCAAGGCCGCCGATCTGCTGGAGGAGTTTGGCCTGACCGAGGCGGCCAAACGGCCCCTGAAAAACTTCTCCGGCGGAATGCGCCGCCGCCTCGATCTCGCCGCGAGCCTCATCTCGCAGCCCCCGCTGATCTTCCTGGACGAGCCCACCACGGGCCTGGATCCGCGCACCCGCGCCCAGATGTGGGAGACCATCCGCCGCCTCGTGGCGGGCGGCTCCACCGTGCTGCTCACCACGCAGTACCTGGACGAGGCCGATCAGCTCGCCGACCGCATCGCCGTGATCGACCGCGGCCGGGTGGTGGCCGAGGGCACGGGCGATGAACTGAAATCCGCGGTGGGCAATTCCTCGCTGCTGCTGCGCCTGAGCGATGACTCCCGCCGCGAGGATGCCCTCGCCACCGCGGGCCGCGTGCTGGGTGTGGCCGGTACCGCCTCACCCGAGGCCGCGCGGATCACGGTGCCCCTCGCGCATCCCGATCGGGTCACCGATCTGCTGATCGAGCTGCGCGCCGAGGGCATCCACCTGGACGAGTTCAGCGTCCAAAAACCGAGCCTGGACGATGTGTTCCTGGCCATTACCGGGCACGACGCCGCGAGCGAGACCCCGGAGAGCGAAGGAGCAGCAGCATGACCAGCCTCAGTACCGAAACCACCGCCGATCGTTCGCCGCTGCTCAATAGGATCACCCCGGGGCGCGATCGCGTCCTGCGGAACCGGGTCACGCTCTCCGAGACCCTGCGCCACTCCTTCACGATGGCCTATCGGGGCCTGCTGAAGATTAAGCGCACCCCCGAGCAGCTCTTTGATGTCACGCTGCAACCGATCATCTTCACCCTGATGTTCACGTATATTTTTGGCGGGGCCATCGCGGGGGATATTGCGAGCTATCTGCCCGTGATCATCCCCGGCATCCTGGTGCAGACCGTGATCACCACCTCGGTGGTCACCGGAACCCAGCTGCGCGAGGACATGGATAAGGGCGTTTTTGACCGCTTCCGTTCGCTCCCGATCGCCCGGATCGCGCCGCTCTCCGGCGCGCTCCTCGCCGATACCGTGCGCTATACCATCGCGACGACCCTGACGTTTGTGATGGGTTACATCATGGGCTTCCGCCCCGCGGGCGGCATCCTCGCCGTGATCGGGGCCGCGCTGCTGGTGATTGTCTGTGCCTGGGCCATCAGCTGGATCTTTGCGTTCTTCGGCGTGATCGCCCGCTCGGCCTCGAGCGTGCAGGGTATCTCGATGATTGTGCTCTTCCCGCTCACGTTCCTCTCCAACGCATTTGTTCCCGTGGATACGATGCCCGGTTGGCTACAGACGTTTGTGAATATCAACCCGGTCTCCCACCTGGTCACCTCGGTGCGCGATATTCTCAACACCGGAGCCGTGACCGGCGAGGTCTTCTGGCCGCTGCTGGGCTCCGCGGTGATCGTCGCGATCTTCGCCCCGCTCACCGTGCGCGCCTATATGCGCCGCGCCTAATCCGCCAGGAGGAACGGCCCCGATCCGCGCGGATCGGGGCCGTTTTGCGTTCGCCGCGGCGGGCAAGCCGTTCAGGCCGGTTTGGCCCCGAGCGTATTCCAGAGGGGATCGGCGAGCAGCTCGCGCGCGAGGGCCACCCGGCCGCTCAGGTCCAGCGCCTCGACCCGGGCCTCGGCCGCCGCAAACCGCTCGGCCCCAAAGGCCTCCGCCTGGCGGCGCTCATGGGTGGCAATACGCAGCGTGGGTAGCTCCTGGCGGGCCGAGAATGTGCGCGTGCAGATCAGCAGCGGCAGGGTCAAATCCGCGACCCGCGGATCGATCAGCGAATACGTGGAGATCGCGAGAACCATCGATCCCCAGACCGGAAGGTCGTTATTGGATCCGTGGAGCCGCTGCAGGGCCAGGGCCCGGCGGCGCAGCCGTTGCAGCGCCGGGAGGGCATCCACCCCGGTGAGTCCGTGCGCCGCGACCGAACCCGAGGCCACCATCGAATACCACGGATAGGCGCGATCGCGCGGCGAGAGGAACATCCGCTCGGCCCGCACATACTCGGTCAGGCCACGCTCGGGATGCCCCGTGCGCAGCGAGAGCTCGGCGCGGCCCGCCCAGCCCACCGAGCGGAAATCCTCGTCCGGGTTTTTTGTCGCCGGGAAGTCCCCAGCGCCGATGCTCAGCGCCGCCATCGTCTCGGGGGTGCCCTCATAGATCGCCAGCAGCCACTCCATATGGCGGCGGTTCTCCTCCAGGTGCAGCGTGCGCAGCCCGGGCAGGGCCAGGCGTGCCCAGTGCACCGCGCGCCGATCATCGGCCATCTCGCTATAGAGCTGCGCGAGGATCAGCCGGGTCAGCGCCATGAGCCACAGATCATCCAGCGCCTCGGCGCGCTGCGCGGCCCGCTCGGCCAGCCCCAGCGCCACCCGCGCCCGGCCCGCGTTTTCAGCGAGCTGAGCGGAGAGAAACAGGCCGTATACCGATACCTCGGGCCGGGGATCGGCGCAGACCGCGGCGAGTTCCCGCTCGAGCGCGCGATGATCACCCGCGGCCCGCAGGAGGCGATAGAGCCCGGGAATGCGCGGATCGCTCACCGCTCCGGTGTCCAGGAGCGCCCGCAGCCGGCGCAGCGAGAGCACTCCCCGCCGCAGCGAGCCAAATAGCCCCAGCGCGCTCTGCATCAGCAGACCCATCGCGGCGGAATTGGCCAGCGCGCCGCGATAGCCGGTCTCCTCGGCGGGCAGCGGGGCCAGCGCGAGCGCAAGCGCCTCCAGCTCCCCAAATGTGTTTTGGCGCGCCCAACAGAACGCGAGCAGGCCAAAGATTGCGTGGGCCGTGGCGCTATCCCCGCGGTCGGCGGCGCGGCGCAGCGCCCAGATCAGGTTGTCCTGATCGGCGAGGGTGCGCGCAAAACCGGATACCTGTTGCGGCCCATCGGTGAGCGGCAGCAGTTCCAGGGCCAGCTCGCGGGCCCAGTCCAGGGCCCGCGTGAGCACCCGCTCCCGCCCGCCCAGCTCGGCGAGCGTGATGGTGCCAAATTCGCGCACCGTCTCCAGCATCTGGAAGCGCATCTCGCCGCTCTCGGGATGCTCAAAGGCACGCAGCAGCGATTGCAGGGCGAGCCCCTCCAGCTCGGCATCCACGTTGCGGCCGGAGACCGCGTGGGCGGCGGCGCGGGTGAAGCCATGCGGGAAGATCGAGGTGTTTAAAAACACCTCGCGTTCGGCATCGGTCAGCAGGTTCCAGCTCCACCCGATCACGGCAATCAGCGTGCGATGCCGATCGGGGATCGCGCGGTTCCCGGAGACCAGGAAATCCAGCCGGTTTTCCAGCCCCGCCGCGATCTCGGCGAGCGAGAGCGAACGGATGCGGGCCGCGGCCAGCTCGATCGCCAGGGGGAGCCCGTCCAGGCGATCGCAGAGCGCGGCCACCGCCGCGGAATCCAGGCGGGCACCGGGCCGGGCGGCCAGCGCGCGCTCGCGGAACAGCGTCACGGCGGGTCCGGGTTCCCCGTTGATCTCGGAGCGCAGCGGGGCGGGCTCCCATAGCGCCTCGCCCGGGATCATCAGCGGGGCGCGGCTCGTGGTGAGGATGCGCAGGTCCGCGCATAATTCGAGGGCCTCGGCGCCCCAGCGGGCCACGGCATCGATCAGGTGCTCGCAGTTATCCAGCACCAGGAGGGTGGGCTTTTGGGCGAGCGCGGTCAGGATCCGTTCGCCCAGATCGGCGCGGGCCCGGGCATCGCCGAGCCGGGTATCGCCCACGGCCTCGCGCAGGCCCAGCGCGCTGCCGAGCGCCAGCGGCAGGTCGCTCGCGGCCCCGACGCCCGCGAGTTCCGTCACGATGACGCGCGCAATGAGCGGTGCGGCGGCGGCCGCCGCGGCATGCGCCAGGCGGGTTTTCCCGAGCCCGCCGGGCCCCAGGATGGTCACCAGCCGGCCCGTGGCCAGGGCGTGGCCGATGCCGCGCAGGTCCTCCTCGCGCCCGATCAGCGGATCGGGGAAGCGCCGGATCCCGGCGGTGCTGGCGGGCTGCATTAGCTCCGCGGCGGATGCCGCGGGTGTGGCGGCTGGCGGGGCGTCCCGGCGCAGGATCTCGGTGTTCAGCGCTCTCAGCGCGGGGGAGGGATCGCTACCCAGCTCGGACGCGAGGCGCTCGCGCAGCCCGGCATAAACGGCGAGGGCCGCTGCGGGCTCACCCAGGCTATCCAGCGCGCGGATCAGATCCTCGTGCGGGGCCTCGTTCAGCGGCTCGGCGCGGCAGAGCTCACCCAGCAGCGGGCGCGCCGCGGCGGGATTCCCCGCGGCTAGCAGTGCCGCGGCGTGTTTGGCCAGAAGATCGCGGCGCAGAACCGCGGCATATTCGGCCAGCTCGGCGGCCACGGGATGATCTCCCAGCCCGGCGCCGGGGGCCCCGGCCCAGAGCGCCAGCGCAGCGCCGCGCGCGGCATCATCCTGTCCGTGCCGGGCGGCCTCGGCCGCGGCCAGATCGCTGCCCAATTCGAGCCGATATCCCGCGGGGCCAAGCGTGATGGCCCCGGCCGGTAGCAGGCGCCGGGTGCGTGAAATCAGGGTTTGCAGCGCCGCCCGGGCATCGCCGGGACCCTCCTCGCCCCAGATTTCCGCGGCCAGCCGGCCGGCCGAGACGGGATCGGGGCCGGCGAGGGCGAGCACGGCGAGCAGGACGCGCGGCAGCAGGCCGCTGGGTTCGGTGCCGTCCACCGTGACCGGGCCGAGCAGGCGCAGGGGTGGATCGGGGAACGGGTGCACAGTGCCGATTATACGAGCCGGGACTTCGTCGGGGGTGTTCGCTACGCTGGGGGCATTATGTTGTCACACGATGTTCCCACCCAGCCCGAGTATCCCATCATCGAGGAGCGGTTCCGCCTGCGCCCCGTGCAGGAGGGGGATGTGGCGGCCATTAACTCCTATCGGTCGATCCCGGAGGTGGTGCGCTATCTGCCGCATCCCGCGCAGAGCCTCGCCGATACCCAAAACACCGTGGACCGCATGGTCACCGAGGCGGGCCTGCCGCGCCCCGGCACCTGGCTGGATCTGGCGGTGGTGCACCCGGGCACGGGCGCGCTGCTCGGGGAGGTCCTGCTGAAATGGGACGCCGAGGAGCCCGATTCGGGCGAGGTTGGGTTTGTATTCCACCCGTCGGTGCACGGCACGGGCCTGCCCACCCTCGCGGTGAACCGCGTGCTTCGGATCGGCTTTGAGGACCTCGGCTGGCGGCGCATCATCGGCATCGCCGATGCCCGCAATACCCGCTCGGGTGCGCTCATGCGGCGGCTCGGCATGCGCCAGGAGGCGCAGCATCTTGAGGCCGTGGAGTGCAAGGGCGAGTATTGCACCATGGATGAGTTTGCGATGCTCTCGCGCGAGTGGCTCGCCCGCTCGGCGCAGGAGGGCCCGCGCGATTAGGCCGCGCCCCGGCGGGGCCTAGCTGCTGGTGGTTTCGCCAAACTCGTCCAGCACGTGCGCGCCATCGGTGATGGTGGTCTCCTCGCGCCACGGCTCGCGCGTGCGCAGATTGGATTCGCCGGCATCGGCCGAGGGTTCGTGGACCACGTATTCCTCCTCGTCGTCCTGGGTCAGGGCCGCGAGGGCATCCTCGCTCTCAAAGCCGTCGTCGATGCTAAAGCCCTCGGCGAGGCCGGGCACCGCGGTGGGATCGCTCAGCTCGATATCGAGGTTATCCTCGAGTTCCTCGGTGCGGTCGGTCTCCAGTGCGTTTTCCAGGTCCAGGTCATAGGCGCGCGGTTCGGAGTCTTCGGTATATCCGGGCATGATTGCCCTCCACTTCCCTCGGGACCTCCAACCTAAACCCGTTGGGCGCAAAAAACCAGGGCCCGTGTCGCACGGCGCACCCCGCGACGCGCCCGAGGGGAGGGGCCGTGTCGAAAGTCCCGCGCGGGGCGTGTATAGTAGTCATGTTGCCACCGCGTTCCGCGGAAATCGCAGCGCGCACCTCTAGCTCAATCGGCAGAGCAACTGACTCTTAATCAGTGGGTTCTCGGTTCAAGTCCGAGGGGGTGCACTCGTAAGCCCCGTACCTCTCGCCAGGTATGGGGTTTTCGTTATTTAACCCCCGTTCCCCGCCGCGCCGGGCTGGCGGGCCGCGGCGGTTATCCCGAGGTGGGGTTGGCGTTCCAGGTGGTGGGCATCAGCACCCAGATCAGCTCGGCGGTATCCTCGCCGATCACCTGCCAGGAGTGTGGTTCGCGGCCGTCCAGCGTGAGGGAGTCGCCGGGTCCGAGCTCCCAGACGGCATCGGCAAAGCGCATCGTGATGCGCCCGCGCACCAGGTATACGATGTCCAGCTCCACGGCCACCGAATACGGGGCATCGCCGCTATGCCCACCGGGCTCCACCACTGTGCGCACCATCTGTAGCCGTTTTTCGGAGCGCGGGGTCATCAGGACCTCGTGCATATCCTTGCCGCCGAGCGTGATCCGCGGGGCGTCCTCGGCGCGCACGCAGATCTGTTCCGAGCGCTTAAACAGATCACCCACGGACACATTAAGCACATCGCAGAGCGCCACGAGCGTGCTCACGCTCGGGGAGGTTTGATCGCGTTCCACGCGGCTGATGAAGCCCTTGCTCAGGCCCGTGGTCTCGGCCAGCTGTTCGATGGTCATCTGTTGCGCCTGCCGCGCGGCGCGCAGTCGATCACCGATTGCCGTTCGCGTGGTATCGGGCGTAACGGGAAGAGCGCGCATCGATCTCCAGGTGTCGCGTGCGGTGGACGCACCCAGTCTAAAGCAACCGTGGCCCGCGGCCACCGCTCCACGCCGGATACGCACCGTGTGGATTCCCGGCGGAAACGACGGGGGCCGGCCCCGGATCTTCCGGTGCCGGCCCCCGGGGGTCGCGTGGGCTAGTCCTGAGGACCGCCGTATTTTTCCTTATTATTTTCCGCCACCGTGCCCAGGGCGAGCACCAGCGAGACGGCCCAGCCGAGCCAGAGCAGGGCCAGGCGCCAATCGCGCGGGCCGCGGGCAGTGCTGCGCAGCAGGCCCAGGCCGCTGGCTGCGGTAGTCAGGACACCGAAGTTCATCAGATATTTACGCAAGGTGTTCCCTTCATTGCGGGTTGGAGGTTCCAGCCTAGCGCGCGGCCTGGCCGAGGTGAAGGCGCGCGAACTCCGCCGTCTCGCGCAGGGCCTGCACGCGCTCGGCATCGGTCTTGGCCTTGCGGGTGTTAATCTCGGCCACCACATCGCCGTCCCAGCCGCGCGCGGCGAGCATTTGCAGGGTCTCGGCCACGGGCTGGGTGCCGCGGCCCGGAAGCAGGTGCTCATCAAAAATCTTGCCGTCATCCTGCGACCCGGAACCATCACAGAGGTGCACATGGCGCAGTCGATCGCCAAAATGGGTGGCCAGATCCAGGGCGTTTTGGCCCGAGAGCGAGGCGTGGGAGAAGTCCAGCGTGACATCGTCGCAGTCCCAGTCGGAGGGATCCCAGCCGGGCGCATAGGCCTTCACGGAGCGGCCGCGCACCTTCCACGGAAACATATTTTCCACGGCGATCTTCACCCCGCTGGCCTCCGCCGTGGAACGCACAATATCGAGGAAGTTTTCCGAATAGCCCTTTTGCCAGCGAAACGGCGGATGCACCACCACGGTGCCCGCCCCGACGGCGGCGGCCAGCTCGGCGGATTTTTCCAGCTTGACCCGCGGATCGCGGCCCCATACAAACGTGGTCAGCAGCAGGACCGGCGCATGGATCGACAGGATGGGCAGCTCATACTTCTCGCTGAGTGCGCGCAGGGCGGCGGCATCGCGGGTGGTGTCATCATTGGTGACCATGATTTCCACACCGTCGTAGCCGGCTTCGCGGGCAAACTGGAAGGACCTTTCGGTCTCCAGGGGATAGACGCAGGACGTACTCATACCAATTCGAATCATTTGGCCCCAGCATAGACCGCGAAGCTCAAGAGCGGATGACCTTTGCCGAATGCGCTGATAACCTATGGGCACATCAACGGGGAGAGCGCATAATGACACTCACTACAGAAGCGACGTCCGAGGGATTTGAATTTGTGGTGGTCGCAAACCGGCTGCCCGTGGATCGCGCCCGGCAGGAGGACGGCAGTTTTATCTGGCGCACCTCGCCCGGGGGCCTGGTCACCGCGCTGAGCCCGGTCATGGAGCAGATGGGCGGGGCCTGGGTGGGCTGGGCGGGGGAGGACTCCGAGGGGGTCACCGAGTTTCAGCACGGATCCACCCATATCGTGCCGGTGCCGCTGAGTGCCGATGAGGTGGAGCTCTATTATGAGGGCTTTTCCAATGACACCCTGTGGCCGCTCTATCACGATGTGATTGCGCCGCCCACGTATCACCGCGAGTGGTGGGACGCCTATGTCACGGTGAACGAGCGCTTTGCCGCCGCGGCCGCCGCCGTATCCGCCCACGGGGCCACCGTCTGGGTGCACGATTATCAGCTTCAGCTGGTCCCGGGCCTGCTGCGCGAGCTGCGCCCCGACCTGATCATCGGCTTCTTTAACCACATTCCGTTCCCCGCCTATGGCCTGTTTTCGCAGCTGCCCTGGCGCAACCAGATCGTGAAGGGGTTGCTGGGTGCCGATGTGATCGGCTTCCAGCGCACCGCCGACGCGGCCAATTTCTCCCGCGCCGTGCGCCGATTAATGGGCTATGAGACCAAGGGCACCAGCATCTACGTGCCGCTGGAATCCGATCAGGGAGACATGAACACGGGCGGCTATCGCAAGGGCGGGCCCACACGCCGGGTGCTCGCAAAACACTTCCCGATCTCGATCGATTTCCAGAGTTTTGAGGAGCTCGCCCGCAGCCCCGAGGTGCAGGCGCGCGCCGCGCAGATCCGCGAGGAACTGGGCAGCCCCACCACGATCCTCTTTGGCGTGGACAGGCTGGACTATACCAAGGGCATCCGGCACCGGCTGAAGGCCTATGGTGAGCTCCTGGAGGACGGCCGGGTCAAGGCCGAGGACACCACGCTGGTGCAGGTAGCGAGCCCGAGCCGGGAGCGCGTGGAAACCTATCGGCAGCTGCGCGATGAGATCGAGCTGACCGTGGGGCGCATCAACGGCGATTACGGCACGATTGGCCATGCCGCGGTGAATTATCTGCACCACGGCTATCCGCGCGAGGAGATGGTGGCGCTCTATCTGGCCGCCGATGTGATGCTGGTCACCGCGCTGCGCGATGGCATGAACCTCGTGGCCAAGGAGTATGTGGCCACCCGCTTTGATAACGACGGCGTGCTGGTCCTGAGTGAGTTCGCGGGGGCCTCGGACGACCTGAAGCAGGCGCTGCTGATCAACCCGCACGATATCGCCGGGCTTAAAGACTCCATCATGGAGGCGATAAATATGCCCGCACGCGAGCGCGGCCGGCGGATGCGTTCGATGCGTAAGCGCGTGCGCGATAACGATGTGGCGCGCTGGTCCCATGACTTCCTCACCGAACTCGCGCGCAGCTCCGCGGCGCGGCACTCGGAGGCGCTGGGGCACAGCGTCGGGACGATTTAGATGGCACAGTTTGCGCTGGACCGGGAGCTGAGCCGGGACCTGGAATCCTTTTGCCGCGCCGAGACTATTTTGGTGGCGCTGGATTTTGACGGCACCCTCGCCCCGCTCGTGGACGATCCGATGTCGGCGAGGGCCCTGCCCGAATCGGTCCGCGCGATCGGGGAGCTGGCCGAACTCGAGCGCACCCGTGTCGCCCTGGTCTCGGGCCGCGACCTGGCGAGCCTGGACACGCTTTTCCCCTCCTCCGACCGGGTGCTGCGCATCGCGTCCCACGGCGGCGAATATCGCCTGGACGGCGAGGGCGCCCCGCCGCTGAGCGCCGCCGAGCGCGAGCGGGTGG
Organism: Mycetocola spongiae; assembly: GCF_020424085.1. Taxonomy (NCBI): domain Bacteria; kingdom Bacillati; phylum Actinomycetota; class Actinomycetes; order Micrococcales; family Microbacteriaceae; genus Mycetocola; species Mycetocola spongiae. The sequence goes on from NZ_CP080203.1 coordinate 3,165,362, forward strand.
AGGCGCTCGCCGCGGGCCTGGCCCCGCCGATCGCGGCGGTTCCGGGGGCGGCGCTGGAGCGCAAGCCGGCCGGGGTAGCTGTGCATACCCGCCTCGCCGATCCCGCGCAGGCCGCCGCGCTGCAGCACGCGGTGCGGGAATGGATCACCCACCACGATCCGCTCCTGGCCGAACGCACCGGAAAGGACATCCTGGAATACTCGGTCCTGCCCGCACATAAGGGCGAGGGAATTGCACGTTTGCGCGATTTCACGCGCGCCGATGCGGTATTTTATGCCGGGGATGACGTGACCGATGAGGATGCCTTTGCCGCGCTGCGGCCGGGGGATTTGGGCGTGAAATGCGGGTTTGGTCCCACCCTCGCGAGCCGGCGCATCGCCGATCCCGAGGAGATGGCCTCGGTGCTGCGGGCGCTTGTTAACTTTCGCATCCGTGCGCTCGCCGCCTAATATGTCCAAACCGTTACCCCGATGGTCCTAGACTCTGACTATGTCCGAGATCGACCTGAAGCCGCGAAGTCGCGCCGTTACCGATGGAATTGAAGCCACCACCAGCCGAGGCATGCTCCGTGCCGTCGGTATGGGGGATGAAGACTGGGACAAACCCCAGATCGGTATCGCGTCATCGTGGAACGAAATTACCCCCTGTAACCTTTCCCTCGACCGCCTCGCCCAGGGCGCCAAGGAGGGCGTGCACTCCGGCGGCGGATACCCGCTGCAGTTTGGCACCATCTCCGTATCCGATGGAATTTCGATGGGCCACGAGGGAATGCACTTCTCCCTCGTCTCGCGCGAGGTCATTGCCGACTCCGTCGAGACCGTGGTCATGGCCGAGCGCCTCGACGGCACCGTGCTGCTGGCCGGCTGCGATAAGTCGCTGCCCGGAATGCTGATGGCCGCCGCCCGCCTCGACCTCGCCTCGGTCTTCCTCTATGCCGGGTCGATCGCCCCGGGCTGGGTCAAGCTCAGCGACGGCACCGAGAAGGAGGTCACCATCATTGACTCCTTCGAGGCCGTGGGTGCCTGCAAGGCGGGCACCATGAGCGAGGAGGACCTCAAGCGCATCGAGTGTGCCATCGCCCCGGGTGAGGGTGCCTGTGGTGGTATGTATACCGCCAATACCATGGCCTCCGTGGCCGAGGCCCTCGGCATGAGCCTTCCCGGCTCGGCCGCGCCGCCCTCCGCCGACCGCCGCCGCGATTATTTTGCGCACCGCTCGGGCGAGGCCGTGGTGAATATGCTGCGCCTCGGCATCACCGCGCGCGATATCCTCACCAAGAAGGCGTTTGAGAACGCCATCGCCGTGGCCATGGCCTTTGGTGGTTCCACCAATGTGGTCCTGCACCTGCTGGCCATCGCCCGCGAGGCCGAGGTGGATCTCACGCTTGAGGACTTCAACCGTATCGGCGATAAGGTTCCCCACCTGGGAGACCTCAAGCCCTTCGGTAAGTACGTCATGAACGATGTGGACCGTCACGGCGGAATCCCCGTGGTCATGAAGGCCCTGCTGGACGCGGGCCTGCTGCACGGCGATGCACTCACCGTGACCGGCAAGACCGTGGCCGAGAACCTCGCCGAGCTGAACCCCGATCCCCTGGACGGCGAGGTGATCCGCACGCTGGATAACCCGATCCACGCGACCGGTGGACTGACCGTGCTTCACGGTTCCTTCGCCCCCGAGGGCGCCGTGGTAAAGACCGCCGGTTTTGACGCCGAGGTCTTTGAGGGACCCGCCCGGGTATTCGAGCGCGAGCGCGGGGCCATGGATGCCCTGACCGAGGGCAAGATTTCCAAGGGTGACGTGGTGGTTATCCGCTATGAGGGCCCCAAGGGTGGCCCGGGTATGCGCGAGATGCTGGCCATCACCGCGGCCATCAAGGGCGCGGGACTCGGAAAAGATGTACTACTATTAACAGACGGTCGATTCTCAGGCGGCACAACCGGACTGTGCATCGGCCACATAGCACCCGAAGCAGTGGACGCAGGTCCCATTGCCTTCGTGCGCGATGGTGATCTAATACGGGTCAATATCGCAGCTCGCTCGCTTGACCTACTTGTTGACGAGACAGAGCTGGCCGCCCGCCGTGAAGGCTGGGCACCGCTTCCCCCGCGCTATACCCGTGGCGTCCTCGCAAAATACGCAAAGCTTGTGCATTCCGCCGCAGAAGGCGCCATCACCGGCTAAGCAGCTTGCGATCACGAGCTCCGTTCTGTGCCCCCGCGGCACCGGGCTCAAAGTCAGATCACACCATCGATGAGGAAGAATCAGCATATGTCAGCTGACAACCCGAACACTAAGAGTCCGCAGGACTCGCCGATCCCCGGTCCGTCACGCACGGAGCAGGCCCCGGTTCTCACCGGTGCCCAGGCCGTCGTCCGGACCCTTGAGCTGCTGGGCATTACCGATGTTTTCGGTCTGCCCGGCGGCGCCATCCTTCCCGTCTACGATCCGCTTATGGACTCGCAGAAGGTGCGTCATATCCTCGTTCGTCACGAGCAGGGAGCCGGCCACGCCGCCCAGGGTTATGCCTCGGCCACCGGCAAGCTGGGTGTCTGTATCGCCACAAGCGGTCCGGGCGCCACCAACCTCGTGACCGCCCTCGCGGATGCCCACATGGACTCGGTGCCGCTCATGGCGATCACCGGCCAGGTGTTCTCGAACCTGATGGGTACCGACGCGTTCCAGGAGGCCGACATCGTGGGAATCACGATGCCGATCACCAAGCACTCGTTCCTCGTGACCGATGCGCGCGAGATCCCCGAGACCATCGCGGCGGCAATGCATATTGCCACCACGGGACGTCCCGGCCCGGTCCTCGTGGATATCACCAAGGACGCCCAGCAGGCGGAGGTGCCCTTCATCTGGCCCCCCACGATCGACCTGCCCGGCTACCGCCCGGTGACCAAGGCCCACGGCAAGCAGATTAACGCCGCGGCGCAGATGCTGCTTGAGGCCAAGAAGCCCGTATTTTATGTGGGTGGCGGAATCATTCGCGGCGGCGCATCCGCCGAGCTGCTGGAGCTGGTTGAGGCCGCGGGTGCCCCCGTGGTCACCACGCTCATGGCGCGCGGTGCGTTCCCCGATTCCCACGAGCTCAACCTCGGTATGCCCGGAATGCACGGCACGGTTCCGGCCGTCCTGGCGCTCCAGGAATCCGATCTGCTCGTGGTTCTGGGCGCCCGCTTTGACGACCGCGTGACCGGTAAGGCGGAGCTTTTTGCCCCGCATGCCAAGGTGGTCCACGTGGATATTGACCCCGCGGAGATCTCCAAGATCCGGGTGGCTGATGTGCCGATCGTGGGCGACCTGAAGGACGTCCTCGGCGATCTCACCGCGGCCTATACCGCGGCCCGCGCCGCGGCCGAGCCCGATCTGGCCGAGTGGTGGAGCTATCTGAACGGGCTGCGTGCGCAGTTCCCGCTGGGTTTTGCCCCGACCACCGATGGCCTGCTCGCCCCGCAGCATGTCATCTCGCGGATCGGTGAGCTCACCGGCCCCGAGGGCACGTTTGTCTCGGGTGTGGGACAGCACCAGATGTGGGCGGCGCAGTTCATCAAATATGAGCGCCCCAACTCCTGGCTGAACTCCGGCGGAGCCGGCACCATGGGCTATTCGGTTCCGGCCGCTATGGGCGCCAAGGTTGCCGAACCCGAGCGCACCGTATGGGCGATCGACGGAGATGGCTGCTTCCAGATGACCAATCAGGAGCTGGCCACCTGCACGCTGAATAATATTCCGATCAAGGTGGCGATCATTAATAACTCGTCGCTGGGAATGGTGCGCCAGTGGCAGACCCTGTTCTACGACGGACGCCACTCCAATACCGATCTGAACACCGGTCACGATACCGTGCGCGTTCCCGACTTCCTGAAGCTCGCGGATGCCTATGGTTGCCTCGGCATCCGGGTGACCCGCGAGGACGAGGTGGACGCCGCGATTAAGCTCGCGCTGGAAACCAACGACCGCCCCGTGGTGATCGATTTTGTGGTGAGCGCCGATTCGATGGTGTGGCCGATGGTCCCGCAGGGCGTCTCGAATAGCTTTGTCCAGTACGCCCGGGAGAATACCCCCGGCTTTGATGAGGAGGTCTAGTCATGTCGCGTCACGTATTGAGTCTCCTCGTCGAGGATAAGCCGGGTCTGCTGACCCGCGTGGCCGGTCTTTTTGCCCGCCGCGGCTTTAACATCGCGTCGCTCGCCGTGGGTGCCAGCGAGGTGGAGGGCCTGTCCCGCATCACCGTTGTCGCCGAGGTGGAAGGCCTGCCGCTGGAGCAGATCACCAAGCAGCTGAATAAGCTCGTGAACGTGATCAAGATCGTGGAGCTTGACCCCACCCAGTCGGTGGAGCGCGAGCATATGCTGATCAAGGTCAAGGTGGATAACACCACTCGTTCGCAGGTGCTGGAGGCGGTCACGCTATTCCGCGCCCGCGTCGTGGACGTGGCCACCGATGCCCTCGTGATCGAGGTCACCGGCGATACCGGCAAGACCCAGGCGTTCCTGCGGGTCCTTGAGCCCTTTGGCATCAAGGAGATGGCCCAGTCGGGTCTGCTCGCCATCGGTCGCGGATCAAAATCCATCACCGAGCGTGTTTTTAAGCACTAACCATTTCATTTCGCCCCCGCGCCGGGGGAGAATCGATGCAACAGACTTCCGGATTCGCACGAGCGGATCCGTTGGAAACAACAAGGAGAAAAACTAGTGACTGAGATTGTCTACGACCAGGATGCCGACCTCTCCCTCATTCAGGGCAAGAAGGTTGCCGTTATTGGCTATGGTTCGCAGGGCCACGCCCACGCGCTGAACCTTCGCGACTCGGGTGTTGAGGTCGTTGTGGGCCTCAAGGAGGGCTCGAAGTCCATCGCCAAGGCCGAGGAGGCCGGCTTCACCGTGAAGAACGTCGCCGAGGCTGCCGCCTGGGCCGATGTCATCGTGATCCTCGCTCCGGACCAGCACCAGCGCACCATCTACGCCGAGTCCATCAAGGACCAGCTCGCCGAGGGCAAGTCGATCGTCTTCGGTCACGGCTTCAACATCCGTTTTGGTTATATCGAGGCTCCCGAGGGCGTCGACGTGTTCATGGTTGCCCCCAAGGGCCCGGGACACACCGTGCGTCGCGAGTATGAGGCCGGCCGTGGCGTTCCCGTCATCGTCGCCGTGGAGAAGGACGCCTCGGGTCAGGCCTGGGCTCTCGCCTGGTCCTATGCCAAGGCCATCGGTGGCCTGCGCGCCGGTGGAATCAAGACCACCTTCACCGAGGAGACCGAGACCGACCTGTTCGGCGAGCAGGCAGTGCTCTGCGGTGGTACCTCGCAGCTGGTTCAGTACGGCTTTGAGGTTCTGATCGAGGCCGGTTACCAGCCCCAGATCGCCTATTTCGAGGTGCTGCACGAGCTGAAGCTCATCGTGGACCTGATGTGGGAGGGCGGCATTGCCAAGCAGCGCTGGTCCGTATCCGATACCGCCGAGTTCGGCGACTACGTATCCGGTCCCCGCGTGATCGACCCCTCGGTCAAGGAGAACATGAAGGCCGTTCTCGCCGATATCCAGTCCGGTGCATTCGCCGAGCGTTTCATCAACGACATGGACAACGGCGGCAAGGAGTTCCAGGAGCTCCGTGCCAAGGGCGAGGCTCACCCCATCGAGAAGACCGGCCGCGAGCTGCGCAAGCTCTTCGCCTGGAACGCTTCGAACGATGACGACTATGTGGACGGCTCCGTCGCCCGCTAGTCTCACCCGGTAGTGCCGCGGACCCCAGGGCCCGCGACCACACCACTCAGGCGGCCGGTTTCCCCTCGGGGAGGCCGGCCGCCTTTTGCCGCTATCCTGGGACCATGAGTACCGAGCGCGAAGACGACGCCCTGAGCTGGGCCGGGGGAGAGGACGATCCCACCCTCGTAGATACCCCGGGTGCCCTGGCCGATGCCCCCGCCGAGGAGCCCGAGGTTCCGGCCGCGGGTACCGAGGTGGCGCCGGGATGGCGCGTGGTGGGTGGCACCGCCGCCGCATCCCCCGCGCGGGAGTCCTCCGCGGACGAGGCCGAGGCCGAGACCCCGGACCCCAATGCCCGTCCCGCCCAGATGAGTTCCCCCGTGCTGCTCCTGCACGGTGTGCTTGGCGGCATCTATCTGCTGTATGTCATCGGCTGGCTCGCCTCGGTGGGGCATTTCAGCACCGCCGGTACCGATCCCCTGCAAACCGCGATGACCGTGCTCGGCCAGGTATTTGCCGTGATCGCCCCGGCCCTGTGGTTTGGTGCGGTGCTTTGGGTCACCCGCCGAGCCGAGTCCGTGCGCTGGCGCCTGATCTGGCTGCTGATCGGTGCACTGGTCCTCGCCCCCGTTCCCTTCATCCTCGGAGTGCGCTAATGTCTCGATTCTCGAAGAAGACCGTCGCACAGGCCGCGGGGGAGGCCACCCCCGCGCGCCCGGGCATCCATACCCCGCGCTGGATTATCCTCACGCTCGCCGTGTTTTTTGGCCTGTTTTTTGCCTATGACGCCTGGGAGGGCGTGGGTAACCTCATCTCCTTCCCGCGCCTGGTCGCCGAGCTGGGCGGCGCCGTCTCGGCCTTCGGCTGGGTCCTGCTGGTGCTGGGCCTGCTGATGCCGATCCTGTGCTTTGCCGCGTCCTATCTGCTGGGTCGGCGCCGGGGGTTGCTCGCGATTGTGCTGATCTATCTGGCCGGCCTGGGTACCTCGGCGGCGCTCACCTTCACGATCCTGCAGCTCGCGGCGGGATAGCGCTCGCGCGCATCCTCCCGCATCGCGCGAGATAACGGCGCGAATTACGCCGCCGCCCGCGCGCGGTACGGCGGCTAAAGCCCCGGATTTACGCGGCAGCCGCGTCCGTGCTCGGGCAGCGGAGCACCCGCGTGCCCGGGGCCGGGCCGGGCTGCGGACGCGGCCGCGTGCGCATATTCCCGGAGCGCACATCGGCAATGATTTCACCTAGTAGAGTGTAAATATCTGGCGCCCCGATGACGCGGCGCGAGCTTCCCAACCGTTATCCCCTTCTAAGGATCCGTTTTCGTGTCGAAGCCTGTAGTCCTGATCGCCGAAGAATTATCGCCCGCCACCGTCGATGCCCTCGGGCCCGACTTTGATATCCGTCAGGTGGATGGGACCGACCGTCCCGCCCTGCTGGCAGCGCTTGCCGAGGCAAACGCCATCCTCGTTCGCTCCGCCACACAGGTGGATGCCGAGGCCATCTCCGCCGCACCGAAGCTGCAGGTTATCGCCCGCGCCGGTGTGGGACTGGACAACGTTGACATCAAGGCCGCCACCACGGCCGGTGTCATGGTTGTGAACGCACCGACCTCCAATATCATCTCCGCCGCCGAGCTCACCGTGGGTCATATCCTCTCGCTCGCCCGGCACATCCCCGCCGCCCACGCCGCACTCGCGCAGGGTCAGTGGAAGCGCTCCAAGTACACCGGTACCGAGCTCTTCGAAAAGACCGTGGGCATCATCGGCCTCGGCCGCATCGGCGCGCTCATCACCGAACGCCTTAAGGCATTTGGTGTGCGCGTGGTTGCCTATGACCCCTACGTCACGAGCGCCCGCGCCCAGCAGCTCGGCGTGACCCTGCTCACCCTGGACGAGCTGCTCGCCCAGAGTGACTTCATCACGATTCACATGCCGCGCACGCCCGAGACCCTCGGCATGATCGGTGTGGAGCAGCTCAAGGCCATGAAGCCCACCGCCTATGTGGTCAACGTGGCCCGCGGTGGACTCGTGGACGAGGATGCGCTTTATGACGCCCTGGTCTCGGGAGAGATCGCCGGCGCCGGACTCGATGTTTTTGTTTCCGAGCCCCCCACCGAGACCAAGCTCCTCGGCCTGGAAAACATCATCGTCACCCCGCACCTCGGTGCCTCCACGGGCGAGGCCCAGGAGAAGGCCGGCGTCTCGGTGGCCAAATCGGTGCGCCTGGCCCTCGGCGGCGACCTCGTCCCCGATGCCGTGAACGTGGCCGGTGGCATCATCGACCCCTATGTGCGCCCCGGTATTTCCCTCGTGGAGAAGCTGGGCCAGATCTTCTCGGCCCTGACCGTCTCGCCGCTGTCCAGCGTGGACGTGGAGATCCGCGGAGACCTCGTGCAGTACGACGTCTCGGTCCTGAAGCTGGCAGCGCTCAAGGGCATCTTCAGCCAGGTGGTCAGCGAATCGGTGTCCTATGTGAACGCCCCGCTGCTCGCCGAGCAGCGCGGCGTGGAGGTGCGCCTGATCACCGATCCGATCAGCGAGGACTTCCGCGATATCATCACGCTGCGCGGTGCGCTGGCCGATGGCAGCCAGATCTCCGTCTCGGGTACCCTGACCGGCCCCAAGCAGATCGAGAAGCTCGTGGAGATCAACGGCTATGACATCGAGGTGCCGATCAGCGAGCACCACATCGTGATGCTCTATACCGACCGTCCCGGAATCGTGGCGCAGTACGGTACCCGCTTCGGCGAGGCCCAGATTAATATCGCCGGAATGCAGATTGCCCGCCAGGAGGCCGGCGGACAGGCGCTCACCGTGCTCACGGTGGACTCGCCCGTATCCGAGGAGCTCCTCGATCAGGTGCGCACCGATATCGACGCCACCGCCGTGCGCGCCGTCGCAATCACCGCCTAGGCAGTTCATAAAAACGGCCGTCCCGGGAACCTCGGTTCCCGGGACGGCCGTTTTTTAGTACAGGCGGGCGACCACCGCGAGGACCTCGTCGATCGAGGTAGAGCTCAGGGTATGGGCCTCGGCGGGGGTGCTGCAATCCAGCGTGGAGTTCATATAGAGCCCGTCGCTGACCAGCATGATGGTCTCGGCCACTGCGGGGTCTTGCACCTGCTGCTGGATCAGGTCGAGCCAGGTGCGGCGCACCGCGGCGAGGGCAACGCCCGCGCGGGAGTCCTCGGACTGGGCGAGCCGGGTCACGGCGATCATGGTGCGATCAAAATCCTCGCCTGTATATACGGAGGTGCGCAGCAGATAGTCGATTGAGCCGGCGGGTGCGCTGGCCATGAGGTGGGCATCGGCCTCGGCGCGCGCGGAGAGGCGCTCCAACAGGCCCTCGATCAGCGCGCCACGATTGCCAAAATGATATAAAAGGCCACCCTTGGATACGCCCGCGAGCGCCGCGGTGGCGTCGAGGGTCGCGCCGCGCTCTCCGTGTTCGATGAGCAGGGTTTCAAACGCGTCGAGCACACGATCGCGCGCGGAAACGGTGGGGGTCATGGCTACTCTTTCACAAATTTTCGGAACTCGTGTTGAAGTCTACACCGTCCAGACGGTACAGTAAACGAGTTCCACTATTTGAGAAAGTTCGTCATGTTTGCAAATGCACCCGCTATCGCCGCTAATGCGCTGAGCCGTCGCCGACGCTGGGCCGCGCTCGCGGTTCTGATGCTGCCCGTGCTCCTCGTATCGGTGGATAACACCGTCCTGAATTTTGCGGTCCCCGCGATCTCCGAGGCCCTGCGCCCCACCGGAAATCAGCTGCTCTGGATCATCGATATCTATCCGCTGGTCCTCGCGGGCCTCCTGGTCCCGATGGGAAGCATCGGTGACCGCTTCGGCCGCCGCCGCCTCCTGATGATCGGATCGATCGGTTTTGGTGTGGTCTCGGTGCTCGCCGCGTTCTCACCCTCGCCGGAACTGCTGATCGCCGCGCGCGCCCTGCTGGGATTTTTTGGCGCAATGCTCATGCCCTCAACGCTTTCGCTGCTGCGCAATATCTTCACGGATCGCAATGAGCTGCGGCTCGCGATTGCCATCTGGGCGAGTGCGTTTAGCGCCGGTAGCGCGCTCGGCCCGATCGTGGGTGGCCTGCTGCTGAATAGCTTCCCCTGGGGCTCGGTCTTCCTGCTCGCCGTCCCGATGCTGCTGCCCCTCGTGATCCTCGCGCCGCTGCTGCTGCCCGAGTCCAAGGACCCGAACCCGGGCAAGGTGGACCTGCTGTCGATCCCGATGGCGCTGCTCACGATGGCCCCGTTTGTTTTTGGTATTAAGTGGCTCGCGACCCACGGCATGAGCGCCGTGGGCATCGGCACCCTGCTCTTTGGTGTGCTGCTGGGCTATCTCTTTGTGCGCCGCCAGCGCCGCATCAGCAACCCGATGCTGGATATGACCCTGTTCCACCGGGGCCAGTTCTCGGGGGCCGTGCTCGTAAACCTGCTCAGCGTGATCGCGCTTGTGGGTGGCCTGTTCTTTGTCTCCCAGCACCTCCAGCTGGTGCTGGGCATGACGCCGTTTGACGCGGCCATGGTGCTGATCCCCGGTCTGGTCATCACGATCATCTCGGGACTGGGCATCGTGTTCTTCTCCAAGCGTTTCCGCGCCTCGATCGTGATCCCCGCCTCGCTGCTGTTCAGCATCGCGGGCTATGCGGTGATCGCGCTGAGTGGCGGGGATATCGGTGCCTGGGGTATCGCGGTGGCCTTCAGCCTCCTCGGCCTGGGAATCGGTGCCGCCGAGACCGTGTCCAATGAGCTGATCCTGGCCAGCGCCCCGCCCGCCAAGGCCGGGGCCGCCTCGGCCGTATCCGAGACCGCCTATGAGCTGGGTGCGGTGCTGGGTACCGCCACGATCGGCACGATCCTCACGGCCTCCTATCGCTCCAATGTGGTGCTGCCGGAGGGGCTCACGCCCGATCAGCAGCTCGCCGCGAGCGAGACCCTGGGTGGTGCGGTGAACGTCTCCGGGGAGATCTCCCCGGATCTGGGCGCCGTGCTGCTGGAATCCGCGCGGCACGCGTTTGATAGCGGTGCCGGTGTGGCCGCGTGGATCGGTGTGGCCCTCGTGGCCGGCGCCGCGATCATCGCCGCCTTCACCCTGCGCAAAACCACCTAGGCCCCTGGCCGCAGTGCCGCCGCGCCCCGATCCGCCTCGCGGGTCGGGGCGCGGCGCATTGGCCTAGCGCAGCGGGTTAAACGGACGCAGCTCGGCGGGTACCGTGCCGGTCATGATCTGCTCGGCAAGCAGGCGGCCGGTGGCGGGCCCCAGCACGATTCCCCACATCCCGTGGCCCCCGGCCACAAAGATATTGGGGGCGTTGGTGGCCCCGATGATGGGCAGGCCGTCCGGGGTGACCGGGCGCGAACCGACCCACTCAGCGCGGCGATCCTCCAGGTCCATATTCTGAAATAGCGGGCGCACCGAGGCCAGGATCGCCTCGATCCGGCGGGGCTGAAGGGGTTCATCCGGGCCGCGGAACTCCATGGTTCCCGCGATCCGCAGCCGCCCCTGATAGGGTGTGCAGGCCACGCGCCGGGCCGGGAAATAGATCGGATATTCGGCGGGCTGCTCGGTGGGAACGCTGAAGGAATAGCCGCGGCCCGCCTGCACCAGGGTGCGCACCCCGAGTGGCCGGGCCAGCCCGGGCAGCCAGGCCCCGGTCGCGAGTACCGAAACATCGGCCTCGTGGGTCCGGCCATCGTGGGTGAATACCCGCACGCCGGAGCCCGCGGGCTGCACGGCGGTGACCTCGGCATCGGTATGGATCACGCCGCCGCGCTCGTGCACCGCCCGGGCCAGATCCTCCACATAGGGGCCGGGCTCGATAAAGCGCTGCCCTCCCATCTGGAACACGGTGGATACCGCGGGGGAGAGCTGCGGCACCAGGCTGCCGGGATCGGCGAGGCGCGATAGCGGCACGCTCTGCCCGGCCCGCTCCACATGCGAGATCTCGTGCACAAACGGCGTGGACTCGCGCTCCCGCTCGAAGCCGATGATAAACGGGCCCTCGTGGGTGCGGGCGCGCACGCCGCCCGCGGCCAGCTCGTCAAACGCGTCCAGCGCCAGCGAATCTATCGGGGTGAGTGCTGCCATCGCGGTATCCCAGCGGCGCTGGGTGCCGTGGGCGGCAAATCGGGCGAGGAAATTCCAGAGCCGCGGATCCAGCCGCACCGGGATATGCAGCGGGGCCGACGGGTCCAGTAGGGCCTTGGGTCCATAGGTCCAGATGCTGGGATCGGAGAGCGGCATGGCCATGCCCGGTGTGAGCCAGCCCGCATTGCCCCAGCTGGAGCCCGCGGCCACACCCGCGCGATCCAGGACCGTGACCTCCACGCCGCGCTCCTGGAGATGCCAGGCCGTGGCCAGGCCCACCATGCCGGCTCCGATGATGACCGCGCTGCGCGGGGCGGTGTTGTTCACGAGTACTCCCTTGTGTTCGTTGAACCTAACTCTCCCCTCATCCTGAACAGGATTCGATACGATAGCAATCCAAGCGCAGATAATTCTCTTATCCGGCGCGGTGATGGAGCAAAGCGGTGTTTTACTGCGGGAAAGGCAATAATCGATGAAGAAAATTCGGGACGAAAAACTCGACGATATCGACTCCGCGATCATCGCGATCCTGCAGGCCGATGCCCGCACCCCGAATAATCTTGTGGCCGAGCGCGTGGGCATCGCGCCCTCCACGTGCCTCGCCCGCATCCGCACGCTGCAATCCCGGGGCATCATCCGCGGCTTTCATGCCGATATCGACCCGGTGGCCATCGGCCGCGGCCTGCAGGCCCTGATCTCGGTGCGGCTGCACGCCCACGCCCGCTCCGATATCGCCAGCTTTGGGGACTATCTGGCGGGGCTGCCCGCGGTGGAGAGCATCTTTTTTGTCACGGGGGAGCGCGATTATCTGATCCATGTCGCGGTGGCCGATTCCGGCGAGCTGCGGGACCTGGTGGCGCATAACCTGAGCGTGCGGCCCGAGGTCGCCGGCACCAATACCAGCGTGATTTTTGAATATGTGCGCCCCTCGCGTGAGCGCGAGTCCGGGCCCGTGGATGCAGCGCACCCCGCGCGCGTATAAGGTTGGGGGAGGATCAATCCCCACACTATGCCAGCAGGAGAAAAATGTCGCGCAGCGTCAAACTTGCCGTGATTCCCGGAGACGGAATCGGACCCGAGGTTGTGGCCGAGGCGGTGAAGGTTCTCGATGCCGTGGCGCAGGATTCCGGCGTTCACTTCGAGAAGACCCACTTCTCGCTTGGTGCCGCGCGGTTCCTGGAGACGGGCGATGTTCTCACCGATGAGGACCTCAACGCGATTAAGGCCCAGGACGCCATTATTCTCGGTGCCGTGGGCGGCGTTCCGGGCGATCCCCGCCTGAAAAACGCCAATATTGAGCGTGGGCTTCTCCTGAAGCTGCGTTTTGCGCTGGACCACTACGTAAACCTGCGTCCCACCCGCGTATACCCCGGTGTGGCCAGCCCGCTGGCCGAGCCCGGCGAGGTGGACTTCATCGTGGTCCGCGAGGGCACCGAGGGACCCTATGTGGGCAATGGCGGCGCGATCCGTCAGGGCACCGCGCAGGAGATCGCCAATGAGGTCTCCGTGAATACCGCCTATGGTGTGGAGCGCGTGGTGCGCTACGCATTTGAGCTGGCCACGCGCCGCCGCAACCGCCTCACCCTGGTGCATAAGACCAATGTGCTCACCTATGCCGGTGGCCTGTGGCAGCGCATCGTGAACGAGGTGGCCCCCGAGTTCCCCGGCGTGAGTGTGGACTATCTGCACGTGGACGCCGCCACCATTTTTCTGGTCACCGATCCCGCGCGCTTTGACGTGCTGGTGACCGATAACCTCTTCGGTGATATCCTCACCGACCTGGCCGGCGCGATCAGCGGCGGCATCGGGCTCTCGGCCTCGGGAAATATTAACCCGACCGGAGCCTTCCCGAGCATGTTCGAGCCGGTACACGGTTCCGCCCCGGACATCGCCGGAAAGCAGATCGCCGATCCGACCGCGGCAATCCTCTCGATCGCGATTCTGCTTGACCACCTGGGCCTGGGCGAACTGTCCGAGCGCGTCACTGCGGCGGTCAACGCCGATATTGCCGAGCGCAACGGAACGCCCCGCCCCACCGCGGCCGTCGGTGACGCCATCGCCGCCCGCGTTTAACGCGAAGAAAATTTGAGAAGAGGATCGTCATGACCGCACTAGAGTTCAGCGTGGAGAAAAACCCCGCCGCCCGCTCCGAAACCGAGCGCGCCGAGATTCTGGAAAATCCCGGCTTTGGTAATTTTTTCACCGACCACATGGTCACCATCGACTGGTCGGTGGATGCCGGCTGGCATAACCCCGCCGTGGTGCCCTATGGCCCGCTGCTGATGGACCCCGCCTCCTCCGTGTTGCACTATGGCCAGGAGATCTTCGAGGGGCTGAAGGCCTATCGGCACGCGGATGGCTCGATCTGGACGTTCCGCCCCGAGAAGAACGGCGAGCGGCTGAACCGCTCCGCCCGTCGCCTCGCGCTGCCCGAGCTGCCCGTGGAGGACTTTGTGGAGTCCATCCGCGCGCTGGTTCGCGCCGATAGCGACTGGGTTCCGGCCGAGCCCGATACCTGCCTGTATCTGCGCCCGTTTATGATCGCCAATGAGTCGTTCCTCGGTGTGCGTGCCGCGCAGTCGGTGCGCTATCTGGTGATCGCCTCGCCCGCCGGCTCGTATTTCTCGGGCGGTGTGGCCCCCGTGAAGATCTGGCTGTCCACGCAGTATTCGCGCGCCGGTCGCGGCGGCACGGGAGCCGCCAAATGCGGCGGAAACTATGCTGCCTCGCTGCTGCCCCAGCAGGAGGCCGCGGCCAATGGCTGCGCCCAGGTGATGTTCCTGGACGGCGAGACCGGAACCCGCATCGATGAGCTCGGCGGAATGAACGTGTTTTTTGTGCGCTCCGATAAGACCATCGTCACGCCCGAGCTCACGGGCTCGATCCTCGAGGGCGTCACGCGCGATAGCATCATCGAGCTGGCCCGCGACCGCGGTTATACCGTGGAGGAGCGCGCGATCACGATCGACGAGTGGCGCGCAGGGGACGCCGATGGCACGATCACAGAGGTCTTTGCGTGTGGCACCGCCGCCGTGATCACCCCGATCGGGCAGCTCAAGGCCGAGGGCTTCACGATCGGCCGCGAGGACGCCACCCCGGGCGAGCTGACGATGTCGCTGCGCGAGGAACTCACCGATATTCAGTACGGACGCCGCGAGGATACTCGCGGCTGGCTCGTGCGCCTGGATAAGTAGGGATCACCCATGAAGATTGCACGCTTTAGCCATGATGACCGCATCAGCTACGGAATCGTGGACGGCACCGAGATTGTGGTGCTCGACGGCGACCCGATGTTCTCCGGTTTTGAGACGCTGGACGAGCGGGTGCCGCTCGCCGATGTGACGCTGCTGGCCCCCTCGATCCCGCGCTCGAAGATTGTGGCCGTGGGTAAGAACTACCGCGATCACGTCACGGAGATGGGCGGCGCGGATGCGCAGCCCCCGACCGAACCGCTGCTGTTCTTTAAGCCCAATACCTCGGTGATCGGGCCCAATAATCCGATCATCATCCCGCCGCAGACCTCCGAGGTGTCCTATGAGGCCGAGCTGGCCATCGTGATCGGCTCGGTGGCCAAAAACGTGCCCGCACGCGATGCCCATAAGGTGATCTTCGGCTATACGCTGGCCAATGACATCACCGCGCGCGATCTGCAGCGCAGCGACGGACAGTGGGCCCGCGCCAAGGGCTTTGATAGCTTCTGCCCGCTCGGCCCGGTCATCGAGACCGAGTTTGAGCCCGCCGGAAAGCGCATTATGTCGCGCCTGAACGGCGAGACGCGGCAGGATGGCTCGCTGGATGACATGATCCACGATATCCCCGCGATCGTCGAATATGTCACCGCTGCATTTACGATGCTGCCCGGCGACGTGATCCTCACCGGGACGCCCGCGGGCGTGGGCACAATCGCCTCGGGCGATGTGCTTGAGGTGGAGATTGAGGGCCTGGGCATCCTGTCCAATCCCGTGGCCTAGGGCCAAGCCGCGCCGCGGTGGTGTGTACACGCCACCGCGGCGCACCCGTCTGACCGGGCGGCCTGCCCGGAAGGCGCGCGGGGGCGGTAGAGTAGGGAGCGATGTCTACCGCACCCATTCACCCCGTGTCCACCGCCTCCGGTTCCGATATTCGTGTACGGTTTTGCCCGTCGCCCACCGGTACCCCCCACGTCGGCCTGATCCGCACCGCCCTGTTCAACTGGGCCTTTGCCCGGCATAACGGCGGAAAGCTGATCTTCCGCATCGAAGATACCGATGCCGCCCGCGACAGCGAGGAAAGCTATCAGCAGATCCTGGACGGCCTGCGCTGGCTGAAGATCGACTGGGACGAGGGCGAGGGTGTGGGTGGAGACCACGGACCGTACCGGCAGTCGCAGCGCTCCGATATTTACCGCGGCGTGATCGACCAGCTCCTGGCCTCGGGCCACCTCTACGAGTCCTTCTCCAATGCGGAGGAAATCGACGCCCGCAACGAGGCCGCCGGCCGCCCCAAGCAGCTCGGCTACGATAACTTCGACCGCGATCTGACCGCGGAGCAGCGCGCCGCGTTCCGCGCCGAGGGCCGCTCTCCCGCGCTGCGCCTGCGCGTGCCGGATAGCGAGATTTCCTTTAACGACCTGGTGCGCGGCGAGATCTCCTTCCCCGCCGGCTCGCTCACCGATTATGTGGTGGTACGCCCGAACGGTGCGCCCCTGTATACGTTTGTGAACCCCGTGGACGACGCCCTGATGGGCATCACCCACGTGCTGCGCGGCGAGGACCTGCTGCCCTCGACCCCGCGCCAGATTGCGCTGTATCACGCACTGATCGAGATCGGTGTGGCCAGCCATGTGCCGCAGTTTGGTCACCTGCCCTATGTCATGGGCGAGGGTAATAAGAAGCTGTCCAAGCGCGATCCCGCCTCCAACCTGTTCCACCACCGCGACCGCGGGTTTATCCCCGAGGGCCTGGTGAACTATCTGGCGCTGCTCGGCTGGGGTCTCTCCGCCGACCGCGATGTGTTTAGCATCGAGGAGTTTGTGGCGGCGTTTGACGTGGCCAATGTAAACCCCTCTCCCGCGCGCTTTGACCTGAAGAAGGCCGAGTCCATTAACGGCGATCACATTCGCCTGCTGGATGTGGCCGATTTTGCCGAGCGCACCATTCCGTATCTGGTCGCCGAGAACATCGTGTCCGAACCGCTGACCGCTGCCCAGCGCGCGATCCTCACCGAGGCGGCCCCGCTGGTTCAGGAGCGCATCACGCTGCTGGGCGAGGCCCCCGGAATGCTCGGCTTCCTGTTCACCGATGCCGCGGGCATCGAGTATCAGGCCGATGCCCTGAAGTCCCTGCCGGCCAATGCCGCCGAGGTCCTGGACGCCGCAATTGCCGCGTTGCAGACCGTGCAGGACTTCCACACCGACCCGATCCAGGACGCCCTGAAGGCGGCCCTGATCGAAAATCTTGAACTAAAGCCGCGTATCGCCTACGGCCCGCTCCGGGTGGGAATTTCGGGCCGCCGGGTATCGCCGCCGCTGTTTGAGTCCATGGAAATCCTCGGCAAGACCGAGACGCTGGAGCGCCTCGTGCGCCTGAAGGGGGAACTGCCCGAATGAGTCATTATGACGTCATCGTGATCGGAGGAGGTCCCGCGGGACTCTCCTGCGCACTGAACCTGGTGCGCTCGCGCCTCCGGGTCCTGCTGCTGGACAGCAACCGTCCGCGCCATGCCGCGACGCTGGTCGCCCACGGCTTTTTGACCCGGGATGGTGTGAGCCCCTCGGAGCTGCGCCGCCTCGGCCGCGAGGATGTCGAAAAATATGACGAGGCCACGATTGCCTTTGCTGCCGTGGACTCGGTGAAATCCGAGGAAAAGGGCGGCTTCCGGGTGCTCGCCACGGGCGTGCGCGGCGAGGCCGATGTGGAGGCCACCGCCGACCGTGTTGTGGTGGCCACGGGCCTCACCGAGACGCTTCCGAAGATCGATAACCTGCGCGCCTATTACGGCACGAGCATTCACAGCTGCTTCGAGTGTGACGGCTATGAGAAGAGCACGCAGCGCCTCGTGGTGATCGGCGAGACCGATGACCTCGCGCTGCGCACGTTCCAGGCCACGCTGTGGTCGGATGACGTGGTGGCCCTCACCAATGGTTCGGATTCGGTGCCGCCCGAGGCCGAGGCCCAGATGGAGGCCAATGGCATCCTCCTGGACCGCCGCGAGATCAAGGAGCTCGTGGGCGACCGCGATGGCTTCACCGGTGTGCGCTTTGTGGACGGCGAATTCCTCGGCTGCGATGCGGGCTTTATCCGCCCGGAGTGGGTGGCGAATTCAGCGTTCCTGGACACTCTGGAGGTGCGTAAGCAGGCCGATGGGCTGATTCGCGTGGACGCCCAGGGCCGCACCAACGTGCGGGGACTCTATGCCGCGGGTGATATCACCCCTCCCGGTCCGCAGCAGCTGATTATCGCCGCGGGGGCCGCTGCCCGCGCCGCGCAGGCCATCATTCAGGACATTCTCGACACGCGGTACGCCGACGATTTGGACTAGGCAATCGACCTGGGCTATATTTGAAGCACGGCAGGGGAAGTAAAGCGCCCCTGCCAAATGGGGTATGGTGTAATTGGCAACACGGATGATTCTGGTTCATTTGTTCTTGGTTCGAGTCCAGGTACCCCAGCACTAAGGTCTAAAACAGGCCCACAACCCCCTCGGGAAACCGAGGGGGTTTTTGCGTTTCCGGAAGAATAATTTCGCGACTCAAGACGTTACGAACCATTGTGTCTGGTGTTGATGCGGTGCTAGATTTCGACTCACAAACCTGTTTGGGAGAAATCATGATGCAACGTCTCGTGGCGGGAGCGTGCGTCGGCACACTCCTCGTGGGGGTCGGCATTTTTGCCGCGGCCCTGCCCGCCCACGCCGATACCCTCACCGTCAGCAGCACCGTGGACGGGAGCACCGGATCCCTGCGCGACCTCGTGAACCGCGCCAATATCACGGCGGGTCCGGACGTGATTAATATCCCCGCGGGCATGGAGATCACGCTCGGCCAGGGCCCGCTGCTGATCGGCGAGGACCTGGTGCTGCGCGGCGCCGAGGACCGGCCCCGTATCGCGCTGGCTACGGGGGCAAATACAACCCTTCCGCTGCTTCGGGCGGCTACGGGCGCGGCGCTGACCGTGGAATCTATAAATTTTGGTGGGCCCGCCGTTCAGTACAACGCCCTGGGCACGGATGCCCACGCTGGTGAGCTGATCGTGCGCGATGTCGAATTCCATAATTTTGTGCAGGCCCTCAACCTGCGGGATATGAGCCGCGACGTGCTGGTGGAACGCGCCACCTTTGGGCCGGGAATGACCGGAATTGCCGCGGGGGGAGTGGAGCCGGGCGCGGGATTTACCGTGCGTGATTCCACGTTCACGGGGCTCAGCAATCACGCGATCCAGATCGCCGGATTCGCCGCGAGCGTCGGGAAAAATATCACCCTCGGCGGGAATAGCTTCAGCGCTATTGGAGACGGCGAGGGGCTTGATGCCGCCGTCTACCTGGGCTTTGTGAACGCAATCCAGGACGCGGGGGTGCCGCTCCTGAATATCACCGGGAGCGTGGTGCGCGAGAGCAACTTCAGCGAACTGAGCGGCGCGGTCTTCCGGGTCGGCTCGATGGTGGGATATACCGCCGGCCGTGAACCGAGCATTCGCATCTCCGGAAGCACGATCGAACGCTCCAATGGCGTGCGCCTGATCCATGCCGATGCTAATTCCTCGGGGGACGACCGGATCCTGATCGAGAATTCCACGGTGACCGGCCCGGCCGAGGCCCGCCTCCTGGACGTGTTTCAGCAGCAGGACACCCGCTCCTATCTGACGCGCGTGCAATTGATCCACAATACGCTCTCCGGAACCCTCCAGACCCCGCACGGCGGGGTCATCCGGGCGGAAATCGACAGCACGGTGATCAACAGCGCGAACGCGCCGCTCTTTGACGTGAGCGGCCTACATATCGCCAGCAACGTGGTGGTCACCGATCCCGGCACCGGGCTCGAGGGCGTGCGGGTGATCGCGCCCGAGGACCTGGGACTGCTGCCCCTGGCCGCGGGCCCCAACGGCCTGCCCGTGCGGCCGCTCGCGGCGGATTCACCGCTCCTGGATACCGGGTCCACCCGCTCGGCACTGACCGTGGACGAGCGCGGCAAGCCGCGGGTTTCCGGGCCGCGAAGCGATGTGGGGGCCGTGGAGATGCAATACTCGGTGCTCAGTATCTTTGGCCCCGGGGATGTACCCACGGGGCAAAACGCGCGCTTTGAGATACGCGTGATTCAGGCCGGCGAACTCCCGATCCGGGTGCTCGCTCAGACCGCGGACTATACGGCCCTCGTGGACCGGGACTACGTGCGCTCCGCGGGGAGCCTGAACTGGGCTTCCGCCACCGCGGGCTCGCAGTACCTGACCGTGCCCACACTGATTCGCGCCGGAAATAACCATACGGAGTTTCTGGCCCAGCTGAGCGCGCTCTCGGGTGCACTGATCGAGGAGGGGACGGCCGTGGCCCGGATTCTTGCCCCCGATGTGGTGGACGCCAGCCCCTCGGTATCCCCGAGCCCGACCGCGACCATCGTTATCGGAAGCCCCAGCCCGACCGTGACCGGGGGCCCCGGCCCGAGTCCGAGCGCGACCGGGGGCACCTCGTCGAGCCCGTCCTCCTCGCCCCGCGATCTTCCGGGCACCGGCGCTCCCTCGGCCGTGGCCTCCGCGGGGATCCCGGGCCCGATCGGCACGTCCTCCGGCCCCGGGTCCGCGGCCACGCTGGGTGAGACCGGGCTTCCCGGGAACGCACTCGGGGTATCGGCACTCCTGGCCACGCTCCTGCTGCTTGCCGGTTCCGGGCTCCTGCTGCGCCGCCGGATCGGCTAGCGCCACACCCTCGGGCCCCGCACCGCGCCGTGATCGCGCGGTGCGGGGCCTCGGCCGTGTCCGGGGCCCCGTGCAGCCATGGAATATAGCCCTCGATATACTCGGGGGATGGTGTTGCCACCCGATAGCGCACCGAGCCGAAGTGGAGTAACTGTGGTCGTAGCGGTAGTGGGCGAAGCCCTGATCGATCTGATTCAGGAATCCGATGGCCGCTATCGGGCCACGCCCGGCGGCGCGCCCGCAAATGTGGCCATCGCGCTGACCCGCCTCGGGCAGAACACCCGCTTTTTTGGGCGCCTCGGAAACGATCGTTTTGGCGCGCTGGTGGGCGAGAATCTGCGCCGCAACGGTGTGGCCCTGGACGACTGCGTGAGCGCGGCCGAGCCCACCTCGATTGCGATTGCCAACCTCGGCGTGGGTGGGGCCGCGGAATACGCGTTTTATCTGGACGGCACGGCCGATTGGCAGTGGACCCGCGAGGAGCTCGCGGGCCTGGGAACGGGCGCGCGGGCGCTGCACCTGGGATCCCTCGCGGCGGCCGTGGAACCCGGCGCGAGCGTGATCGCCGAGCGCGTGGAACAGATCTTTGCCGAGGGTAATACCCTGATCTCCTTTGACCTCAACCTGCAGCCGAGCATGGGGGCCGACCGGCAGGGGGAGCGCGAGCGGGTAAATCGCCTGGTCTCGGCCGCGCATCTCGTGAAGGCGAGCGTGAGCGACCTCGCCTGGCTCTATCCCGATCGTTCCGCGGAGGAGGTGGCCACGTCCTGGTCGCAGGGCCGCGCCGTGGCGATTACCCGCGGGCGCGAGGGCGTGAGCCTGTTCCGCCCCGGGGTGAAGCCCGTGAGTATGGCCGCGCGGCCCACCACCGTGGTGGATACCGTGGCCGCGGGCGATACGTTTGTGGCCGCGCTCCTGCACCGGCTATTAAGCGGCGTGGGGCGCGATCCCGCGGCGATCATGCGGCAGGGGCCCACCGAGTGGATGGAGCACCTGCGCTTTGCCGTGGCCGCCGCCTCGCTCGCATGTGAGTGGCCCGGGGCCAATCCGCCCATGCTGAGCGAGGTTAACCGCGCGGTGGATGTGGGTCGCCAGCAGGGCTAGACGCTCAGGGTATCTCCCGCGATTAGCGCAAAATACTCGCCGCCGCCGGCGCGGGTGACCTCGCCCAGGCGCTGATCCGCGAACCCGCGGCCAATCGCGGACAGTACGGCGTCGTGTGTGGGAAAAACCCGACGCGGACCCACGGCGGTCACAAAATCCATCGCCTCCGAGATTTTCAGCCACGGCGCACCCGCCGGTGCGGCCAGGATGTCCACCGCAATTCCCTCGGGAACGGCGAAACTATCTCCCGGATAATACAGGCGCTCATTCACCCACACACCCACGTTATCGATCACCGGGATGCTGGGATGAATCACGGCATGGGAGCCGCCAAAAAACCGCAGGTTAAACGCCCCCACCGAGACGGACTCGCCCGCGGATACGGCCTCAACCGGGAAATCCGCCGCCGCCGCGACCAGGCCCGCCGGGCCAAAAAAGCGCGCCCGCGGCGAGTGCTCACGGACCCGATCCAGCTGCTCGGCGCTCCAGTGATCGGGATGCTCATGGGTAATCACCACGGCCGTGATCCCGTGGGCATCGGCGAGAGGCTCCTCGAAGGAACCGGGATCGATGAGGAGGCGTTCGCCGGCCTCCTCGATCAGCAGCGAGGCATGGGTGCGCTTCAAAATATCCATGCCCCCAGCAAAACCTATTTCCCCGAGACACGCACGTAAAACCCACCCCTCCTGCGATACTGGCGACATGAACGCACCGTCGCGCCGACTCCTCGTCGCCATCAACCCCACCTCCGGCGTGGGCCGCGGCGGGGGAGTGGCCGCCGAGGCCCTCGCCGAACTGCGCGCCGCCGGACACGATATACGGCCCGTGAGCGCCGCGGGAGCCGCGGAGCTGGCCCGTGACCTCACCAACACCCTCCGGGGCGCGGGAGGATGGGCCCCCGAGGCGCTGATCGTGATCGGGGGCGACGGCATGATCTCGCTTGCGCTGAATGTGCTCGCCGATCCCCAAATCGACCCCCATCTGCCGCTCGGCCTCATCCCCAGCGGAACCGGAAACGACTTCGCGCGCGGCCTGGGCCTCAACCCCCGCCGCCCCGGCGAAGCCGTGCAGCGGATACTGGACGCACTCGCCCACGGCCCGCGCATCCTCGACCTCGGCGAACTGCGCTGGGCCGGGGGCCACAGGCGCTTCGCCGGCGCCGCCAACCTCGGCTTTGACGCACTGGTCAACGCGCGCGCAAACCGCTGGCGGCATCCCCGCGGCAGCCTGCGCTATGTCCTCGCGATGCTGCGCGAACTCCTCAACCTGCGGCCCCGGGAATACCTGCTCACCGTGGACGGCCGGGAACACACCCTCTCCGCACTGATCCTCACCGTGGCCAATAACGGCAGCATCGGCGGAGGAATGCGGATCGTACCCGGGGCACTCCTCGACGACGGCATCCTGCACCTATTCTCCGTGAGCCCCGGCAACAGGCTCCGCTTCCTCCTGCTCTTCCCGCGGGTATTCCGCGGAACGCATACGGGACTCAAAAACGTGAGCATCGGCGACCTGCGCGAGATCCACATCAGCGGCGGAGACATCCTCGCCTATGCCGACGGAGAGGCGGTTGCGGTCCCGCCGCTGAGCATTCGAGTGCTGCCCGGCGCGCTCCACATGCTGATCTAAGGGGATCAACCACCCCGCCCGACACGCCGAAAATACGGCGTGTCGGGCGTCGATTTGTACTCACGAAAAAAGACATGGCATACTCATAAACGTTGTTCAGGTCCCATCGTTTAGCGGCCTAGGACACCGCCCTCTCACGGCGGCAGCACGGGTTCAAATCCCGTTGGGATCACCAACTACACCCCCTCATCTTGATGAGGGGGTGTGTTTTTTTAGCAGGGTCAACTGTGGGACACCGCACTGTGTTGATTATTTGGCACGGCGGCAGCACGGGTTCACATCCCGATGGGATCACAACTACACCCCCTCATGAAAATGAGGGGGTGTGTTTTTTTAGCAGGGTCAACTGTGGGACACCGCACTGTGTTGATTATCTGGCACGGCGGCAGCACGGGTTCAAATCCCGTTGGGATCACAACTACACCCCCTCATGAAAATGAGGGGGTGTGTTTTTTAACAGGGTCAGCTGTGGGACACCGCACTGTGTATATTTTTGGCACGTTGGCAGCACGGGGTCGAATCCCGTTGGGATCACCAACTACACCCCCTCATGAAAATGAGGGGGTGTGTTTTTTAACAGGGTCAACTGTGGGACACCGCACTGTGTTGATTATCTGGCACGGCGGCAGCACGGGTTCACATCCCGTTGGGATCACCAACTACACCCCCTCATGAAAATGAAGGGGTGTGTTTTTTTGACATAGTCGGCTGTGGGACGCCGCGCCGCGCATATTGGCGCGGCGGGCTGACGAACCCACGGGTCAGCGCTCATCCGACTTCCGGCAGCCCCACCCGGAAACCCCCGCGCCACCCATGCGACACGGGGTGGTCACGAAGGCAAAAAAACTATGCCATAATTGAACACGTTGTTCAGGTCCCATCGTTTAGCGGCCTAGGACACCGCCCTCTCACGGCGGCAGCACGGGTTCAAATCCCGTTGGGATCACCAACCACACCCCCTCATGAAAATGAGGGGGTGTTTTTTCTTAATATGGTCAGCTCTGCGACACCGCCCTGTGTATATTTTTGGCACGGCGGCAGCACGGGTTCAAATCCCGCTGGGATCACCAACGACACCCCTCATGAAAACGAGAGGGTGTTTTTTTCTTAATATGGTCGGCTGTGGGACACCGCACTGTGTATATTTTTGGCACGGCGGCAGCACAGACCCACCGTCCCAGGTGGCCATTGGCCACGAGGGTCGGGGACCCGGCCAGCACCCGAACCGGCGCAACTCGGCCTCCCTAAGAACCCCGGAAAACGACGACCCGAACCGACGCGCCCGGCCCGCGCACGCGGTTCGGCGGCTCCCCGGTTTTATGGCATACTTAAACACGTTGTTCAGGTCCCATCGTTTAGCGGCCTAGGACACCGCCCTCTCACGGCGGCAGCACGGGTTCAAATCCCGTTGGGATCACCAACCACACCCCCTCATCCTGATGAGGGGGTGTGCTTTTTAGACACCGCACTGTGTTGATATTTGGCACGGCGGCAACACGGGTTCACCCCCGTGGATCTCCAGGTACGTTCCCTCATCTTGATGAGGGGGTGTGCTTCTCGACACCGCACTGTGTTGATATTTGGTACGGCGGCAACACGGGTTCACCCCCGTGGATCTCCAGGTATGTTCCCTCATCTTGATGAGGGGGTGTGTTTTGGGGCACCGCACTGTGTTGATATTTGGCACGGCGGCAACACGGGTTCACCCCCGTGGATCTCCAGGTGCGTTCCCTCATCTTGATGAGGGGGTGTGCTTCTCGACACCGCACTGTGTTGATTTTTGGCACGGCGGGCTATACCTGGCACGGCCACCGCACGGGTTCCACTCCCGCACCGAATATCGTGGCAAATCCCCTCCGTCCGCGGGGAGGTTGTCCCCCTGCGCAGAATTCTCGGAAGGTTCAACGATGAGCGTGCCCCCGGCAAAGCGTTCCGGCTCCATCGGCGCGGTGGGCCTTGTCCTGATCGGGCTCGCCTGTCAGGACGTCGGCGCGGCCTTCGCCGTACTCGTCTTCCCGCAGGTCGGTGCCGTCGGAATGGTGGCCCTGCGCATCGTCTTCTCCGCACTCGTCCTCCTGCTGATCGCCCGCCCCCGCCTCCGCGGACACTCCCGCGCCGACTGGTATACGGTCCTGGCCTTTGCGCTGGCCCTCGTCGGAATGAACACCCTGTTTTATCTCTCGATCGGCCTCATCCCCCTCGGCACCGCCGTGGCCATCGAGGTACTGGGCCCACTAATCCTCGCCGTGGTAACCGGCACCGCCCGCTCACGATGGATCTGGGCCGCCCTGGCCCTCGTGGGCATCCTCCTGCTCGGCCGCAGCGGGCTTGGCACCCTGGACCCCGTGGGAGTGGCCCTCGCGGCCGGCGCCGGCGTAATGTGGGCCGCCTATATCCTCACGTCCTCACGCACCGGGGCACGCTTCCCCGGGCTCGACGGGCTCGCCCTCGCGATGGGCATCGGCGCGATCATCATCCTGCCCTTTGGCATCTTCCTCTCCGGCGGCGCAATCTTCCGTCCGGAAATCCTCGGCCTGGGCTTTATCGTGGCATTTATGTCCTCCACGCTGCCCTATACGCTGGAACTCATCGCGCTGCGCCGCCTGCCCACCACCACGTTCTCGATGCTGCTCTCGCTGGGCCCCGTCGTGGCCGCCGCGGCGGGATTCATCGTGCTTGGTCAGGTCCTCGGCTGGCTCGAATTACTCGCGATCGTGCTGGTGGTCATCGCCAGCGCCGGGGCCGTCTACTCCTCGCGCACACGCCCCGACCTGACCCCCTAAGAGCCATCGCCCGGGCCCCCGGCACGCCCCGGGCGAAATCCGCCCCGCCCCGCGCAAACTTAAGCTAAGCTGGGCCACGCGAAGGGGAGTATCCCACCTCGCTGCGATCGTCATCACGATCCGCCACGACGGCGGGTCCGGGCGCAGCGGTGTCACCTGTGTGGCACGGGAGAGACTTTCAGGGCTTTGCCGCACCCGCTAGGCGGACGGCACACGTGAAAGGTTTTCATGCATCCCCTGCTACCCCTGCCCTTCGAGATCATCTCGTGTGTGGTTCTGGTGCTCATCCTCGTGGCCGATCTGCTGATCGTCACCAAGCGCCCGCATATCCCCTCCATGAAGGAGGCCACCGCCTGGGTGAGCTTCTATGTGGTGCTCGCGCTCATCTTCGCCGTCACCATCTACTTCCTCGCGGGCCACGAATTCGCCGGACAGTTCCTCGCCGGATGGCTCACCGAATATAGCCTGTCCATCGATAATCTCTTTGTGTTTGTGATCATCATGGCCAAATTCAGCGTGCCCCGGAAATATCAGCAGGAGGTGCTGATGGTGGGAATCATCATCGCGCTGATCCTGCGCGGAATCTTCATTCTGGCCGGCGCCGCCCTGATCGAGAACTTCTCCTTCATCTTCTACCTCTTTGGCGCCTGGCTGCTCTATACCGCGTGGAAGCAGGCCTTTGGTAAGGAACACGACGATAACGAGAGTCCCTTCGGCGGCTGGTTGAAGAAGCGCCTTAAGGTGGCCGATGACTTCGACGGCAATAAGCTGCGCACCACGATCGGCGGACAGCGCTTCTGGACCCCGATGATCATCGTCTTCATCTCGATCGGCACCACCGACCTGCTCTTTGCACTGGACTCGATCCCCGCGATCTTTGGCATCACCCAGAGCCCGTTTATCGTATTCACCGCGAATGTTTTTGCGCTCATGGGTCTGCGCCAGCTGTACTTCCTGCTTGGCGGCCTGCTCGAAAAGCTCGAATACCTCAAATACGGCATCGCGTTTATCCTCGCGTTTATCGGCGTGAAGCTGGTGCTGCACGCGATGCACACCAATGAGCTGCCCTTTATCAACGGCGGCGAGGGCTTCTCCTGGGCCCCCGAGATCAACACCTGGGTATCGCTCGGCGTGATCCTCGGTGCGATGGCCGTGTCCACGGTCGCGAGCCTCGTGAAGTCCCGCAGCGACGCGGCCAAGGAGATCGCCTCCTAAGCCGCCGCCCCACCCGTCCGGCCCTCCCTTCCCGCCCCGCGCGGGGGAGGGCCGGCGTTTTGGCGCGGGGCCGCGCATACCCGCGGCGGGGCTCGCCGCCGCGGGCGCCCCTCCCGCGCCCGGGTTAGCGTAGGCTCGAAACGATTCGTTTCAGGAAAGTGTGTCGTGCAAAAGCAAGCTCTTCCCCGCCAGGTGTGGGTTCTGGTCAGTGCCTCGTTTGTGATCGCCCTCGGCTATGGCATCGTCGCCCCCGTGCTGCCGCTTTATGCCAAGGAATTTGGCGTGAGCTTCACCCAGGTCTCCGCGGTCATCAGTATCTTCGCGGCGATGCGCCTGCTCTTTGCCCCGGCCTCGGGTGCGCTGGTGCAGCGCTTCGGGGAACGCAATACCTATATTGCGGGCCTGCTGATCGTGGCGCTCTCCACGGGGGCCTGCGCATTTGCCACGGGCTATTGGCAGCTGCTGGTCCTGCGCGCGATCGCCGGAATCGGCTCCACCATGTTCACCGTCTCGGCGATGGGCCTGCTGATCCGGATCAGCCCTCCCACGATGCGCGCCCGCATCTCAAGCCTCTACTCGGGAAGCTTCCTGATCGGCGGCGTGGCCGGACCCATCGTCGGCGCCATCGCGGCCTCCTGGGGCCTGCGGGCACCGTTTGTGATCTATGCCGGCGCGCTGTTCATCGCCTGCATCGTGGTGGCCACCACGCTCGGCAGCGCCCACCTCGGCGAGCCCGGCACCGTGGATACCCGACCCACCGTATCGCTCGCGCGCGCCTGGACCCACCGCTCCTATCGCGCCGCAATCGCCGCGAACTTCGCCAATGGCTGGGCCTCATTTGGGGTCCGCGTCTCGCTGGTACCGCTGTTTATGGCCGCGGTATTCCTCGACCGCCCCGAGGCCGCCGCCCTCGCGCTCACCACCTACGCGCTGGGCAATGCGCTGATCATCCTCCCGGCCGGAAAATGGTCGGATCGGCACGGCAGGCGCCCGTTTATCATCCTCGGCTTTGCGCTGGCCGGGCTCTCCACCGCGGCCTTCGGCTATGCCGATAACCTGCTCTGGGCCCTGATCCTCTGCGCCCTCGCGGGCGTGGGAACCGGCCTCTCCGCCCCCTCCCAGCAGGCGGTTGTTGCCGATGTGATCGGGCAAAAGGCCAAGGGGGGCCAGGTGCTCGCGACATTCCAGATGGTCTCCGATCTAGGCGCGGTCCTCGGCCCCCTCCTGATCGGGCTGCTCGCCGATAGCGCGGGC
This sequence comes from Mycetocola spongiae, assembly GCF_020424085.1. Lineage (NCBI taxonomy): Bacteria > Bacillati > Actinomycetota > Actinomycetes > Micrococcales > Microbacteriaceae > Mycetocola > Mycetocola spongiae. The sequence continues at coordinate 3,194,040 of NZ_CP080203.1, forward strand.
TTTGGCCCGGCATTTGCCGTGACCGGCGGCCTCCTGCTGATCGCCGCCCTGGTCTGGCTGTTTATGCCCAAGGCACCCGTGCGCACCGAGACCGGCGCGATCGACGTGATTCCCCGCTAGAGCTCGGGAAGCCGCGGCACCGCGGCCAGCAGCGTGCGAGTATAGGGATGCTCGGGCGCACCCAGCACCCGCATCGTGGGGCCCTGCTCCACGATGCGTCCCTCGCGCAGCACCGCGATCCGCTCGCAGAGCGCCGCCACGATACTCAGATCATGGGACACCAGCAGCAGGCCCGTGCCCGCGGGATCGGCCTCGCTGCGGCCCAGCCCGCGCAGCAGATCGATGATCTGCATGCGCACCGACATATCCAGCGCCGAGACCGGCTCATCCGCAAGAATCAGATCGGGGGAGGGGGCGAGGGCACGCGCAATCGCGATGCGCTGCCGCTGGCCACCCGAAAACGCGTGCGGATAACGGTCGGCGGCATCCGCGGGCAGATCCACGGACTCCAGCAGCTCCCGCACGCGCGCGGCGCGGCGCTCCCGATCGGGCTCGATGCCCAGCGAACGTAGCGGTTCGCCGATGCTGCGGCCGATGCTCGCCCGCGGATCCAGGGAGGAATAGGGGTCCTGAAATACCGTTTGCACCCGGGAGCGGAACGCACGCATCCGCGCCGCGGAGCGCAGATCCAGCGGCTCGCCCTCAAAAAGCACCCGGCCCGAGCCGGGCCGATCCAGGCCCAGCAGTGTGCGCAGGATCGTGGACTTACCCGCGCCGGACTCGCCCACCAGGCCCACGCGCTCCCCGCGGCCCAGGGCCAGGGTGATCTCGTGCAGGGTATCGGTATCCTTGCCCGGATAGCGGAAGCCGAGGTTCTCGGCGGCAAGCAGCGGAACGGTCATGAGCGATTCTCCGGGGATACCACGGGCAGGAAGGACTCGAGGGTGCGCGCGGTATCCACGAGCAGCCGGGTATAGGGCTCGCGCGGTGCCGAGAGCAGCTCGTGCGTGGCCCCGCGCTCAACCTCGTGGCCCGCACGCATCACGAGGATCTCCTCGGTCATCCGGGAGACCACCGCGAGGTCGTGGCTGATCAGCAGCAGCGACATTCCGCGCTCGCGCACGGCGCTATCAAGCAGCTCCAGGATCTCGGCCTGCACGCTGATATCCAGCGCGGTGGTGGGCTCATCGGCGATCAGGATTCCCGGCTCGCAGGCCAGGGCCGCGGCGATGGCCACGCGCTGGCGCTGCCCGCCGCTGACCTCGTGAATAAACGAGCGCGCGATGCGTTCGGGATCGGGCAGGGACACCGCGGAGAGCGCATCAAGCACCGCGCGGCGCAGTTCGGCCCCGCGCAACCCCCGATGATGGGCGAGCGGCCAGGCCACCTGTTTCCCGATCCGCATCAGCGGATCCAGCGCCGTCAGCGGCTCCTGAAAAATGGCGGTAATGCCGGAACCGCGGATGCCGTTCAGCGTCGCGGCACTCGCGCCGATCAGCTCCGTCTCGCCGATCCGGGCGCTCCCGGAGACGGTCAGCCCCGCGGGCAGCAGGCCCAGCACGGCCAGCGCGGTGAGGCTCTTACCGGAACCGGACTCGCCGATAATACCCAGCCGGTGGCCCGGGGCGAGGCTCAGGTCGATTCCCGAGACCAGCGCATCGCCGTCCCCGGTCAGCACCCGGATATCGCGCGCACTCAGCGCGGCGGCCTGAACACTCATCGATTCCTCCGCAGCGTGGGATCAAGACTTTCCCGCAGGCCATCGGCCAGCAGATTGGCGCCCACCACGGTGATCACCAGCAGAATACCGGGGATGATCGCCGAGAGCGGGGCCACGGTGACCGTGGCCTGGGCCTCCTGCAGCAGCCGGCCCCAGGACGCATTGGGCGGCGGCGAGCCGAGCCCCAGATAGGACAGCGACGCCTCGGCGAGGACCGCGCCGCCAAATTGCAGCGCGAGCGGCACCACGAGGGTGGGCCAGAGATTGGGCAGCACATGGAAAAATAGGATGCCCGCGCGGCCGGTGCCCGAGAGCCGGGCCGCGGTGACATAGTCCTGCGCGAGAATGCGCTGGGCCACCACGCGGGTGAGCCGGGCGATCACGGCGGAACCGGCCAGACCAATCGCGAGGATCGCGGATTCCATCGACGCGCCGCGCCAGGCCACGATCAGCATCGCGAGCAGCAGCGTGGGAAACGCGATTGCGATATCCAGCAGGCTGGTGAGTGCATCATCCACCCAGCGCGAGGAAAACGCCGCGGCGAGCCCCAGCGCGAGGCCCAGCACGGTGGCGATCAGCACCGAGCCCACGCCCACGGTGATGGCCAGGCGCGCGCCGATCAGCAGCTGCGTGAAGACGTCTCGGCCGAGCCGGTCTGTCCCCGCCCAGTGCTCGGCACCGGGCGGGGTGAGCCGCCCACCCGAGGTATCGGAGGGGTCAAACGGGGTCCACAGCAGCGAGATCAGGGCGGCCAGCAGGATCACGCCCAGACCGATCCCCCCGACCCAGAGGTTCACCGAACCGCGCCGGCTCATCCGCGCGCGGCGGGCGCGCTCGGCGGGCAGGACCGGGACGGTATCGAGGCCGCTCATGCGCGGGCCCCCGAACGACGGTTACCCGAGACGCTGGAGCGCAGGCGCGGGTCCAAGAGGCGCTGGGCCACATCGCCGATAAAGCCCAGGAGCAGCACGAGCACCGTGGAAAACAGCAGCACA